>JBKCTR010000454.1:0-5821 GCA_046318755.1 Planctomycetaceae bacterium | reverse complement strand
CTGACGCAGTTGCCGCAGCTTCTGCAGCCGCACCCGAGTTCGGGTCAAAAGTCGCGTCAAAGCTGAGGTGCTTCTGTTCGCCGGTTGTTGCCACATTGACCGTCACGGCGTTCTTTCCCTCAAAGTTACCACGGAGCAACTCCTCGGACAGAGGATCCTCGACAAATTGCTCAATGGCCCGACGGAGCGGACGTGCCCCGTAGTCGAGATCCGACCCCTTCTCGATCAGGAATTCCTTGGCCTCGTCACTGAGGGTCAATGCAATTCCCTTCTCAGTCAGCCGTTCACGCACCTTGGAGAGCTCGATGTCGATGATGCTCTTGAGGTTCTCTCGGGTCAGGTGACGGAAGACGATGATGTCATCGACACGGTTCAGGAATTCCGGCTTGAATTCCCGCGCGATCTCGTGCTTCAGACGCTCCTTCATCTTCTCGTAGCTGGTGTCTTCGTCCTTTTTGCTGAAACCGAACGCATCACCCGAGGCCACAGCGTGGGCCCCCACGTTGGTGGTCATGATGATGATGGTGTTCTTGAAGTCCACCTTGCGGCCAAAGCTGTCGGTCAGGTGGCCTTCCTCCATCACCTGCAACAGCATGTTGAACACGTCCGGATGGGCCTTCTCAATCTCATCCAGCAACACGACTGCATAAGGACGCCGCCGAATCTTTTCCGTCAGTTGCCCCCCCTCCTCGTAGCCGACGTATCCGGGAGGAGCACCAATCAAACGACTGACGTTGTGCTTCTCCATGTACTCACTCATGTCGATCTGGATCAGGGCATCCGACTCGCCGAACAGGAACTGAGCGAGGGACTTGGCCAACAAAGTCTTGCCAACCCCCGTGGGCCCGGCGAAGATGAAGACGCCCGTGGGGCGTTTTGGATTCTTCAGCCCACTCCGGCTGCGCCGCACAGCACGGGCAATCGAGCCAATCGCTTCGTGCTGGCTGATGACTTTCCGCTTCAACTCGGACTCCATCTCCAGCAGACGAACAGCGTCCGCCTTGGAGAGCCGCGTCAGCGGGATTCCCGTCATCTTCGAGACCACTTCGGCGATCACGTCGGCATCGACCAGCCCCTCGGATTCCTGGGATTTCTCTTTCCAGGAACGGGCCAGGCCTTCCTTTTCCTTCTTCTTCTTATCAGCCTTGTCGCGCAGCGCCGCCGCCTTCTCGAAGTCCTGACTGGCGACAGCCTCCTCCTTCTGCTGATTCAGCCGCTCGATCTCGTCCTCAATTTCCTTGAGATCCGGAGGGCGAACCATGGTCTTCAGCCGAATGCGGGCACCGGCTTCATCGATCACGTCAATCGCCTTGTCGGGCAGGCAGCGTCCTGTGATGTATCGCGTCGACAATTCCACGGCGGCCTTCAACCCCTCGTCAGTGATCGTCACCCGGTGGTGCGATTCGTACCGATCCTTCAGGCCTCGCAGGATCTCCACGGCCTCCTCCGGCGACGGGGGCTCGACCATCACCGTTTGAAAGCGCCGTTCGAGCGCTCCGTCCTTCTCAATGTATTTACGGTATTCATCGAGCGTAGTCGCCCCAATACACTGCAGTTCGCCACGACTCAGGGCTGGCTTGAGGACGTTGGAGGCATCGATCGCTCCTTCGGCCCCACCGGCCCCCACCAGAGTGTGCAGTTCGTCAATGAACAGGATGGTGTTCTTTGCCCGACGAACCTCGTTCATCACCGCCTTGATCCGCTCCTCAAACTGGCCGCGGTACTTGGTTCCAGCGACCATCATCGCCAGATCCAGGACCACAATCCTTTTTTCGCGGAGAGGCTCGGGAACATTGTTTTCGACCACCATCTGGGCGAAGCCCTCCACGATGGCTGTCTTGCCAACGCCCGCCTCACCGAGCAAAACCGGATTGTTTTTCTGACGGCGACTGAGGATCTGAATGACCCGCTCGATCTCATTCTGTCGGCCGATCACAGGATCCAATTTTCCCTGACGAGCCAACTCCGTCAGGTCACGTCCGAAGCTGTCGAGGGCGGGAGTTTTGCTCTTGCCAGTCTTTTGAGCTCCCTGGGCACCCGAAGAAACCGCCCGCTCCCCAGACTCGGAGGGTTCCATTCCATGACCGAGCAGGTTCAGCACTTCTTCGCGAACTTCTTCCAGCTTCAGCCCCAGGTTCATCAGGACCTGGGCGGCAACCCCCTCCTGCTCGCGCAGCAGCCCCAGCAAAATATGCTCGGTTCCCACGTAGTTATGATTGAGGTTGCGGGCCTCCTCCATCGAATACTCGATGACCTTTTTGGCACGAGGAGTTTGGGGAAGTTTCCCCATGGTGACCATATCGGGTCCTGACTGAACGATTTTTTCGACTTCCAGCCGAATCTTTCGCAGGTCGACGTCGAGATTCTTCAGGACATTTGCAGCCACCCCTGAGCCCTCTTTGACCAAGCCCAACAGGATGTGCTCTGTGCCGATGTACTCGTGGTTGAACCGCTGCGCCTCCTGATTGGCCAGCTGCATCACCTTGCGAGCGCGGTCCGTGAAACGTTCGTACATCAAGCTGTCTCCCTTGTCACGATTGGACGGATCAAATTCCGTTTGGGAATTGCTCCATCCGGGACTCACGAGGCCTGTCTCAATTGGCCGGCCTCACACCAAGTTCTCCAACACTGCAAAGTCTATGCCGTCGGTCGACAGACGACTAGCATCAACACGTGGGAATTCCATTCCGCACTCTGGTCAGTTGCCAGGCGGGCCAGGAACCGACCCCAGAGATCAATCAATCGCCTTGGCAAACGCCTGCTGCTGGGCCTCAGGCGACATTTTCGCTGGACATTAAGTCGAGGGTCTCGAATCGGTTCCGCAGGGCCAAACCTCGGGCCCATCAAAAAGATCCAGACCAATTCAGCCGGACTTGGGTCGAAGACCCGACCAGGCGACTGCCAAAAAGGCAGTCGCCTGTGGGGATTCACCGCATGACGATCCGCCAAATCCCGCAAATACCATCCAGATTACCGGCAGCGCAAAAACGGCCTCAAAGGAAGAACCTGATCTGTCGATAGAGAAAGAATTGAGTCGCTCTACGCCCTGCTGATTTTCGTGAGGCCCATCATGTCCGAGACCCACACCGTGTCGCGTCAGACCTTCTCGCCAGTCGGCGGCAAAACAGATTGGGGCTCTGAAGTGCTGTCGTCTCCGTGGTTGTGGGGGACGGCGATGACTCTTGGATTTTACCAGTGTCTGGCCTTGTTTCCCCAGTACTCCGATTTCTCGAATCGGTACTTCCGCAATCACTGGACGCTCAAGGCTGAAATGGCTTGTGCCTTTTTGGCAGTGGCCATCCTGCTGAAAAAACTGGTGTCGCTCAGCCGCGATCGCCAATCCCTGCGCTCCATCTCGCTGGAAGATGAAGCGTTGGGGGATCTCGCGACGGGAGTGGTGGAGAGGGCTCAAACAGTCTCGGCAACCGTTCTTGGTTCGCATTCGAAACTCGTCGAGACCCGCTGGGTCAGGCGGATTCTCGATGCCTGCGACTATCTGCTGCAAAGTCGATCCGCCGAGGGCCTGGAAAACCATTTGCGATATCGTGCCGATCTCGCTGTCGAGGGGCTCTCGGGAAGCTATTCCCTTGTTCGCACCATCACCTGGGCAATCCCCATCCTGGGATTTCTCGGCACGGTGATCGGGATCACCATGTCGCTGTCGAGCCTCAAATTCGATCCCAACCAATTGGCCGACTCATTCGAGCAGGCTCTGGTCGGCCTGGGGATTGCCTTCGACACAACGGCACTGGCCCTGACCCTTTCGCTCGGACTGGTCTTCGCAACCTATCTCGTGGAGCGGTCTGAGGGACAAATCCTGTCGTCCGTCGAAGAGTTGGGAATGACCCGCTTGTTGCCGCTGTTCCCCACCGCGGTCACAACTCGCAGCCCTCTGGCCGATGCCGAGCACCAGGCTGCCGCACACCTGCTCGAGCGGACGGAATCACTCGTCAATTGGCAGACGGACCTGTGGTTGTCGGCCCTGGAGGGGATGCGCAATCGCTGGGTTGATCTGACCGACAAGCAGCATGTGCGTCTGGCCCAAAGTCTTGACGAGGGGATGCGTGCCAGTCTGGCCAATCATGCGGAACAATTGGAGCAGTCCCGGGACGAGTTCCTGGCGGGATTTCGGTCCGTGGCCTCCGAGTTGTCGGGGGTGGTTGCCGCGCTGCGGAATTCCGCCTCGATTTCACAGGCCCAGTTCAGCTCCTCGGTTGACACCACCTGGCGGAAGTTCGAATCGCACCTCGAGACAGTCCAGGGAGATCAACGGCGGTTTCTCACCGATTCCTCCAAGTTGCTCAACGAATCGTTTGCGGGCTGGCACGCCGATCTCCGCCAGTCTTCCGAGGCCCTGCAGAGCCAGTTGGCCGAACTTCGGTCCCATGCGGAAATCTTGCGTTCGATTGCCTCACAGACTGGGGAACTGGAAACACTGCAGGCCACGCTGACACACAATCTGCAGACGGTGCGGGCTCTGGATGCCTTTGAGCAGACCATCCAGTCACTGAATGCTGCCATCCACCTGCTGACAGCCCGCAGCCGCGGCCTGTCGGTCGCCGCCTGAGCCCAGCCGGATTCCAGGACCGATCCCGATCATGCGGCGCCGCACCGGTTCCACCCACCAGACGATTTCCCTGTTTCCCTTTCTGGCAGTCTTGATCTGCATGATGGGGGCGCTGGTCTTGCTTCTGTTGGGGCTGACATCCACGATGCGTCAACGTCTCGGTCGCCCGACTCTGTTGACGATACGGGCCCCCCAGACCGAGCCCAATCAAGACCTGAATGCTCCGCGTCCCCCGCCCCCCCCCGGCCCGGGCGGATTCGACGAGGAGGCGCTTGCGCAGTTCCGCACACGCCGAGACGAAGAACGCCAAGCGAGGTGGCAAGCACTGCTTGGCGAGACGATGTCGGAGCGGGATGCAGTACGGGCCGCCCTTCAGGCGCACCAGGAGCAACTGCGGCAGCGTCAGGCCCAGTTGGATGAACTGGGAGGGCGATTGAAGTCCCAGGCGGACCTGTCGGTCACGGAGCAGGCGACAACCGAAATGCTCCAGGAACGCCAGAAGCAGTCGGAAAAGGAAATCGAAAGTCTGTCCCGGGAGATCGCGCTCACAGAGCGGAAACTGGAAGAGCTGAAGCAGACTCACTCAGCGGCTTCCAACGCTCATGCGATTTTGCCGTATGACGGACGGTCGGGGACCACGCGGCGACCGATTTACATCGAATGCAAAGACAAGGGCTACCGCTTTCTTCCGGAAGATGTCTTCGTGGGTCCCAATGAGTTGCGGGGAGCGACCCCAAGAGCCAACGCGCTGGCATTTGGTGCCAAGGCCCTCTTGCGGTATTGGACTTTGCGGAATGTCCGCGATCCAGCGCATCATCCACGCCCCTATCTGTTGTTGATCGTCCGGCCCGGTGGCGTGTTCGCCTATGACGCTGCCCGACAGTTGCTGTCGCGTCTGGAAAGCAGCTTTGGCTACGAATTGGTCGAGGACGAGATCATCCTCCAGAAATTGCCACCCGATCCTCACGCCGTCACGCTGTTGAAAGAGGCGATTGCCCTCGCGAGCGACACATCGGGGGAACGATCGCCGCCAACGCCATCGGATCACACGAGTCGGCCCCTGGACCAGGAATTCCTAGGCAAAACGCCGCCTGGTGTCGACGGCGGAAGAGGGCGGGGTGAGCGGGGCGACGGTGCCACTTCGGAGGTTTTCGGTGACGAGCCCAACCCGACGATCCAGGTAACCCTCTCTCCCAGGCCCAACGCCGATTCAGTCTCGGGGGCCGTGTAGGCGGGAACTCCCGCGCATCCGCC
>JBKCTR010000453.1:0-3383 GCA_046318755.1 Planctomycetaceae bacterium | reverse complement strand
TGGTGCTGGATGCGCGGGGGCGGCTGCCGCAACGGGGAGAACTGGTGACCTGGCAGGGACGGCGCTGCGAGGTGGTCGCTCTCGCCGGCCGGCGGCTCCACCGCCTGCGCGTCGCGAAAATCGTCCCTGCCCGGGAGTGAGCCCTCCCGGCTGCCCGAGGGGGACGCCGCAGAAGTTCGCCGTCGGGCTGGCCTGGTGGTCCGCTCGACGTGGAGGCAGGGCAGCGGCGGGCCGGTCAGCGGGGGGGCGGTTCGACGGCCCGGACCGGCGGCCGTCGCAGCGCGCGGCCCCGCAGCGCTCCGGTGGGACTCCCCTTCCAAACCGCCGGCTCTCCCGCCACGAAGACGTGCCGTACGCCCCCCGCGTAGGCGTGCGGGTCTTCGTAGGTCGCCTGGTCGATGAAGTGCTCGGGATCGAACACCACCAGATCGGCCACGCGTTGCGGGGCGAGCTCGCCGCGGTCTGTCAGTCCCAGAATGGACGCCGGGAGGCTGGTGGCGCTGCGAATGGCCTGTTCGAGCGTCAGCACGCGTTCCCTCTGGGCGTAATGACCGATCTTCCGCGGAAAGGTCCCGTAACTGCGGGGATGCGGCCGATCGGCACCGGGCAGATAGGCCCGCCCGTCCGACGCGGTCGCCACCCACGGCAGGGCCATCACGAACCTCACATCCTCCTCCCGCATTCCAAAATTCACCACGGCCGCGCCGCCCCCCCGCAGAATTTCCAGGGCGATTTCCAGCGGTCCGGTCTGCCGTTCGGCGGCCAACTCGGCCAGTGACTTCCCGGCCCAGCGCGGTTGCTTACTGTAGCGAGCCAGACGGATCCGTCCCCCACCATCGGTGTTCTGCAGTGCCTGACCAATCGCTTCGCGCACCCGGGGTCCCGCCTCGGCATCGTCGAGGCGGGCCAGCATTTCTTGGCTGCCCCCCGCCCGCGCCCAATTGGGGAGCAGTGTCGCCTCCAGCGAGGTGCTGGAGGCGATATAGGGATATTGGTCGGCGGTGACCTTCCGCCCCTGCTGGCGGGCCTGCTCGATCAGCTCGGCCGCCCGCTGGACCAATCCCCAGGCCTCCTGGCCAGACGCCTTGAAGTGCGACACATGGACGGGGCACCCCGCCTGGGCGCCAATGTCGAGCGCCTCCTGCACGGACGCCAGCAGTTGCAGCCCCTCGCCGCGAATGTGACTGGCATAGAGCCCGCCCGACTCTCCCACCACCTCGGCGATCGAGGCGATCTCGGCGGTCGTGGCGTACGAACTTGGCACGTAGATCAGCCCCGTCGACATGCCCCAGGCCCCCGCCTCCATCGCCCGGCGAGCCAGGTCGCGCATCTGGCGCAGCTCTTCGTCGGTGGCCCCACGCTGAGCCAGTCCCACAACCTGCTCGCGGAGACTTCCCTGCGGCAGCAAATGGGCCACGTGGGTTCCACAGCCGGCCTCGTCAATCTTGCGATAGTATTCCGCCGCGTCGACCGGTCCCGAGCCACAGTTGCCGGTCACAATGGTCGTGCAGCCCTGCATCAGGAAATTGATGTTGGCGCGCGTCTGGGGATCGACAACCTGCGAGTCGCTGTGGTTGTGCAGATCAATGAAGCCCGGGGCGATCACCAGACCGCGGCAATCGAGTTCCTGGGCGATGCTTCCCCGCTCGAAGGTCCCCACGGCGACGATCTTCTGGCCGCGCAGCGCGACATCGGCGCGAACTCCCGGCTTTCCGGTT
Organism: Planctomycetaceae bacterium; assembly: GCA_046318755.1. Lineage (GTDB taxonomy): Bacteria > Planctomycetota > Planctomycetia > Planctomycetales > Planctomycetaceae > UBA10511. The sequence continues at coordinate 1,665 of JBKCTR010000453.1, read as the reverse complement.
CCGTCGATGACCGTGGCCCCAGTCAACAGCCAGTCGGCATCGACGGGGTCGGCGTGGGCGGCGGTGGGTCGCCGTGCCAGAACGAGCCACGCCAACAGCAGAACGGGAAGTGGCCGGATCCACCGAAGTGTGGGATGACAGTTTCTGAGGATTGGACCGCTGAGCTCAGTCATGAAGGCGTTCCGAGCACGGTGTGAAAAGAAGGTGTCAGGGAATGAGGCGCAACGGGCAACCTGAGACATGGCGGTCGACAGCCCCGTGGATACCAGAAGGGGGAAACGGGTTTCAACCAAAGCCTGCCATCCGGGATCCTCGCGTGGGGCGTGTTGGGTTGGCGCGGCAGGCCGTCGGTCCCCGGCGCGACCGCGGCCGAACACTCGCCGGAGAGGAATTCGAGGTTCCGGCCCACGGATGGCATTCGCCCGCAGCGAGCAGGTTACGCTGGGATGCAGGAACGGAGGACTTGGCCCGGAAAGCTCCCTGGTTTGGCGCCGGTTGGGACATGCGCTGCTGAGTCTGGCAGCACCCCTGACCCGGTGGAAGAGTCTCGGCGTGAGGTGCGGCGGGAACCGTGTTCGCCAAGCAAGGGATTGGAAAGCCTCGCGCCGCGTGAGCGCAACCAGGATGTTTGAACCCTGGCTGTTTGCTGTCGAACGGCTTGGAACGTTGCATTCGTCGGGTGGAACCCGCACTCTGGTCTCGCCAGGCAGGCCCATGCCCCTCATTCCGCGGCCAATCCGATTTGTCTGCAATGGGTTCCTTCGGGCGTGGATGTTCCCCCATTTTTTCCGGCGGTTCCTGAAATTGATCCAGGCAGGGGAGGTTCCTGATTCGCGGCTGTACTCGCAGTTGGTGGTGACCTGGGGAAACAAATACTACTCGGCGGATACCAGATATCTGCAGTGTTGCGTGGCGCAGGTGAAGTCGGGCAGCGGTCCCATTCTGGAATGCGGCAGTGGACTGTCGACGCTGATTGTGGGTTCCGTGGCGAGCGTCGTGGGGAGAGAGCTGTATTCCCTGGAGCACCACCCCGGTTGGCGGGACAAGGTGCAGGCGGCGTTGAAGCGTTTTGGGTTGAATTCGGTGGTCCATCTGCCCCCCACTCGTCTGATTTCGTACGGCGATTTTTTTTGGTATGACGTCGCTCCGCTCAACATTCCCGCCGGTTTGACCCTGGTGATTTGCGACGCCCCACCGGCCACGACCCATGGCGGGCGTTCGGGATTGCTGCCCGTGATGCGAACCCAATTCGCTCCCGGCTGTCGGGTGCTGATGGATGATGGAATTCGGCAGGCGGAGCAGGACATCGTCCGCCAGTGGCAGGCTGACTTTGGAGGAACTGTCACCGAGGATTTGACCGGCAAGGGGATCCTCGTTTACCAACCTGCCGAAAGCGCTTCCGGCTCAGCGCAGGTTGGGTAGGAAATCCGCCCCACGGGCAACTCCCCGGCAGGAGTCCTTGGCGTCTGCGGCTGTCGCGAGCGGTCTCCGTCCGATGCGCCGCGGTGGGCCGAGGCCCAGGGCGCGGAAGTCGGGCTCCGAACCTCCCACCACCAGCCCAGGCCCACGGTGGCCAGACGCCGTTCGCCCCCCTGCTCGCGGACGGCACGTTTCGACATAACCATCTGTCAGCACTCTGGTTAAGGTGAACAGCGGGAGGGCCGA
>JBKCTR010000452.1:0-7755 GCA_046318755.1 Planctomycetaceae bacterium | reverse complement strand
TTCCCCTCCTTGTGATCTCCCGGGTGAGCCCCGGCGCGACCCCAGCCCCTCCCGGGCCAGCATCCCCCCCGGCCAACCAGCAGGCCGAAGGGGGCGAGACGTTATCACCAATGCGGCAAACAGGGCAAGATCGGGTTTTTGGAGAACACAGCTCCACAGGCCCTCTGACCCGCCCATCGGCACGGTTTCCTCGGGGTAACAACCCCGAATCCAGCACCCACCACTGGGGTTCACCCCGCGACAACTCCGCAGAACCGCCTCCGCACCGGGATTCAGCAAATCGAGGAGCTGCCTCCCACAATCGTGCGTTCACCGAGGTTTGTGACCCAAGGTTCGCTGAAAAAACTGCTGCACCACCCCCGGGAGCCAGTCGACCCGCTGGATCGAGTGGGGGCAGTGGCCCACCTGGGCGAGACGCAGGTAGGTCACGTCGGGGGCTCCCGTCTGTTCGAGCCGGTGTACGAACTCGTCGGCACTGGCCACGGGCACCTGCTCGTCGGCGGCACCATAGATCAACAACAGCGGTGGTGTGTCGCGGGTGATGTGCGCGCTGGGGGAGGCGGCGAAGTATGCGGCGCGACGATCATCGGTCGGCGGACCTCCCATGAACAGCTCGACCACTCCTCGCAGGGTGCCGTGCTGGTGCTGCTCCAACAGATCGAGGGGACCACTATCGCTGACTGCCGCCTGAATGCGCCGCCAGCGATGCTGTTTCCCATCGGGGACTTCCCCTTCCGTCTGCGGGCCATCCCCTTGGGCCAACAGCAGCGCGAGATGCCCGCCCGCCGAGTTCCCCCAGGCACCGATCCGTTCGGGATCCATGTCGAACTCCGCGGCCTGCAGCCGCAACCAGTCGACGGCCGCCTGGCAGTCTTCGATTGCCGCTGGCCAGGGAGCCTCCTGGGACAGCCGGTAGTCGATGGTCGCAGCCACGAAGCCCGCCCGGGCGAAGGCCTCGATATGCCCGGGTTGGGTCGTGTCGGGAGACGAAAAACTCGACCGCGCGCCCTCGACCCAGCCACCGCCGTGAATCACCACCACCGCCGGCCGCCCCGCCCGTGACTTGGCCATCGGTTTTGCCAGGTCCAACTGCCACGCCCGGTTCTCCCCCGGCCGATACCGCAAATTGCGGTGCACCACAATCTCTTCGGGAGGAGCCGCCAGTACGACCGCAGCCAGTGTGCCGCACCACATTGCAACCCAGACGGGCAGAACCTTCCAACACATCTGCGCAGAGTTTGGCAGACACAACCACCTCGGCGACAATCGCCTGGCAGACGGTGGCCCGATCACTGACGGACAAGCCGGTGCGGCGGAAGGAATACGAAGCGAAGCACGGTGCAGATGGGAGTGCATGCGAGGGGCCACTGCAGAGGGAAACAGGAACACCGGCGACCGGCTCCCGCAGCTTCACCGTGCGGCCCGTGGAAAACAAGCCTCCGTCACTTGTGACGGACCTGTCCCGCCAGGGTTTGGGAGGCGGTTCCCCGGCATTCTTCGAGAATCTGCTCGCGCAGCTCGGCCGCCAGAAAGAACGACCCGGTGACGCAGATCAGATCCTCGGGCCCCGCCAGACGCCGCGCCAGTTTCCAGGCGGCGGCCGAGTTGTTCGTCACATGCACCAGTCGACTCGACATCGCGTGCGACAACTGGGCCAGTTCCCCCGCCGGCAGGTTCCGCGGATTGTTGTGAAAGGCCGTCAGGATGATGGTGTCGAATACGGGATACAGTTGCCGCAGCATGCCCGCCACATCCTTGTCTTGGCTGGCGGCGAACACGAGAATTCGCCGGCGGGCGCGGAACCGCTGCGTCAGCGTTTCGACCAACGCGGCGACCGCCGCCCAGTTGTGCCCGCCATCCACAATCACAGCCGGGTATTCCCCCAGCACTTCAATCCGGCTGGCCCACCGCGTCTCACGCAGCCCGCGCTCGATCGCCTCATCTGGCAGCATCCACCCCTGTGCCCGCAACTCGGCCACCACCGCCAGCACCAAAGCGCCGTTGCGCGCCTGATGTTCCCCCAGCAGGGCCAATGGCAGCCCGCTCCAGTGTTGCCGGTTCAGCGAGACATCGAAGTGATCGATCCCGCAGTTCCCCCCCGGCAGAGAGGGGGCTCCCGGGTGATAGGCACTGGTCAGTTCGCGCCCCAGTTGCACCAGTCGGCAACCGCGTTCGCTGGCAATCTGCTCGATCACTCCCCGCGCCGCCGGATCGAGCACTCCCGAAACCACCGGCACCCCCGCCTTGATGATGCCCCCCTTTTCCGCTGCGATCTGCTCGACGCGGTAACCCAGTTGCTTGGTGTGATCGCGGCTGATCGAGGTGATGACGCACACAATCGGACGGCAGATGTTGGTCGAGTCGAGACGTCCTCCCAGCCCCACCTCCAACACCACGAGCTGCGCCTCTTGCCGGCTGAAGTACAGCCAGCCCAAGGCGGTCACGATTTCGAAATAGGTCGGGCTCATCGCTCCCGGCATTTCATCCATCGCCTGCACGACGTCGGCCACCTGGTTGACCAGTTCGACCAGTTCGTCGGGGGTTGGTTGCCGCCCATCGACGGTGAACCGCTCTTCAAACTGCGTGATGTGGGGCGACGTGAAGAGCCCGGTGCGATGCCCAGCCGCGCTCAGCACCGAAGCCAGCATCGCGGCGGTCGAGCCCTTTCCCTTGGTTCCGGCGATGTGCACCGTCGGTAACCGGTCTTGAGGATTCCCCAACCGCTGCAGCAACTGGCGCATGCGATCGAGCAGAAAATCGCCCAGCCCATACTGGGTGGACGATTGCCGCTCGAAATTGACCCGCGAGTACAGAAACTCGAGGGCCTGTTCGTAGCTGTCGATGCGTCGATGCATGGAGCCGAAAAAGAAGGAGAGAGATTGTCGCCACTGGCAAGACCCTCATTGTAGTTCCTGGAGGGTGCCTTGGCAGGGTCGGCCCACGCGGCCGGACTTCCCGGATTCCCCCGTCCCCCGTTTCCCGGTTTCACCAGGCCAATCCGGGCGAGACTGGCCTTTCCGATGGCGATTCCCGACGATGCCGTGGGGCACCCGTCCCACAATTCGCTCCTTCCCCGTCTTCCCGACCCACACAGCCCGCATGATGCGCATCACCCGCCTCGAGACGTTTGTGATTGGCGATGGCCCTCAGATTGATCCCGACCAGGGGGGAGTCGAACCGCTCGCCTGTCTGCGGATCCACACCGATGCCGGAGTGGTGGGACTGGCCGAGGTGTTTCGTGTTCCGCCCGGTGTGGTTCAGGCGACCGTGGGGGGCCCCCTGTCGCACTTTGGCCGGCTGTTGATTGGCGAAGAGCTGACTCATCCCGAGCGGCTCTGGCAAAAGATGTGGGACGCCCTGATTCACACCAACCGCCGGGGTTGGCAGGTGATCATTCTGGGAGCGCTGGATGTCGCTCTCTGGGACTTATATGGCCAGATGCTGGGGCAGCCGGTCTGGCAACTGCTGGGCGGGGTGCAGCGGGGGCCGTTCCAGTCGTCGGCAGAGACCTCCACCACCCACGTGACTCCCTACTGCACACTGGTCTCGGACCAGTGGGGGGGCGAGGCAATGTTCACCCAGCAGGTCGCGCGGGCCGAGACCCTGGCCGGGCTGGGCTACCGCGCCTTCAAGATCGAGCCCATGATGTCGACCCCCGCCGACGTGGTCGAGTTGGCCCGGCGGTTCCGACGGTCACTGGGCCCCCGCCCCACGTTGATGGTCGATGTGGGGTATCTGTTTCACGATGTGCCGACGGCCGAGCGGGTGGTTCGCCAGTTGGCCGAGTTCGACGTCTATTTCTTCGAGACCCCGTTCGCGGTCGATTCAACGATCCCTTGGGCGCTGCTGGCGGAACGCTCTCCCATTCCCCTGGCGATGGGAGAACACGGAGTCACCCGCTGGGAGTTTCTCGACATGCTTGAGCGCGGGGGCGTGACGGTGGTTCAGCCCTATATGACCACCTGCGGCGGATTGACCGAGGCGAAGCGGATTGTCGATCTGGCCCGGGCGCGCGGGGCGCTGGTCTGCCCCGGCAACTGGTCGACGCAGATTCTGGGGGCGGCGTCGGTGCACCTCGCGGCTTGGTCGCCCATCACCCCCTTCCTCGAGTTCGCCCCGGCCGAAGTGTATGCCTCACCCCTGCGGCTCGAACTGCAGCAGGCGGGCTTCCCCGTGCGCGACGGCCAGATTGCCATCCCAGACCGTCCAGGCATCGGCTACCAACTCCCCCCGCACATCGAGCGGGATTACGCGCAGGGGTAAAGGTTGATGCACCGACTCTCGGCGGCACGCCTGTGGGATCTCACAGCGTGAATCCATTCCGCGACGAGACGTTGGCGCAAGGTGCGCCAGTCATCGTTGCGAACACACCATGCGGAACCAGGGGGGCATCCCGGGGTTACACCAGAATCTCGCTCACCACCCGGGCCGGTTCCACACCGGTGAGGCGTTCCGGCAGGCCGCCGTGATCGACGGCGAGCGTCAGGTGGTCGAGGCCCAGCAGGTGCAGAATCGTGGCGTGCCAGTCGGGAATGCCAACCCGGTCGGCCACGGCCGCGAAACCGAGGTCGTCGGTGGTGCCGTGGGTCACTCCCCCCCGCACACCTCCCCCGGCGAACCAGCAGACCCCGGCGTTCTTGTTGTGGTCACGCCCAGCTTTCCGTTCGTCTTTGTCGGCGGGAAGCTGGGCGATGGGCAGCCGGCCAAACTCGCCCCCCCAAACGACCAGTGTGTCGTCCAGGAGACCCCGCTGCTCAAGGTCGGTCAACAGCCCCGCGATGGGCAGATCGGTCCGGTCGCAGGCCGCCTGCATGTCGGTCGCGAGCCCGGTGTGGTTGTCCCAAATCTGGGCGTTGATGTAGAGCTGTATGAACCGCACCCCCCGCTCCACCAGCCGGCGGGCAATCAGGCAGCGGCGGCCATAACTGTCGGTCGGTTCGCGCCCCATCCCGTACATCGCCTGCGTGGCCGCCGTCTCTTGCGACAGGTCGAGGGCCTCGCCCGCCGAGAGCTGCATGCGGGCCGCCAGTTCGTAACTGGCAATGCGGGCGGACAATTGCGCGTGTCCAGGCCTCCCCCGGCGATGCAGATCATCAAGTGCGGCAATCAGTCGCGAACGGGCGGGGGGAATGGCCTCGGGCTCGGGCTCGGCCGGCTTCAGATTCAGCACGGCCGCCCCCTGTGAGCGGAACCGCGTTCCCTGGAAATTGGCCGGGAGATAACCGGCACTCCAGTTCTCGACGCCGTTGATCGGCAACCCCAGCGGGTCATCGAGCACCACATAGGCCGGCAGGTTCTGGCATTCGCTTCCCAAACCCCAGGTGACCCAGCTTCCCAGCGAGGGATGGCCCGAGATCATCCGACCGGTATGGGCCAGGTAGAGTGCCGGTTCGTGCGTGATGTTGGTGGTGTGCAGCGATCGAATCAGGGCCAGCTTGTCGACGTGGCTGGCCAGGTGCGGCAGCGCGCTCGACACCCACATGCCGCAATCGCCGTGTTGGGCGAAACGGAACGGGCTGCGCATTAGCGCCCCGGCATCCTTCACATTCTCGACCTCACCAGCGATCTTCGGGAAGTAGGCCTCGCCGTGATGGGCGTCGAGCTCGGGCTTGGGATCGAACAGATCCATCTGGCTCGGTCCCCCATTCATGAAGAGCTGAATGACGGCCCGCGCATGGGGCGGGCGCGGGGCGACACGCGGCGACAGGGGATTGGAACCGGGCGCTGGCTCGGTGCCGAGAGCTGCTGGCGTGCCCGCCTGCAGACTTCCCAACGCGGCCAACGGCAGCAGTGTTGAGACTCGCAGACCCAACGCACGGCGCGACAGACCTGGGGCCGACAGCGGAACGTCAGAGGCAGGCATGGGGCAGTCAGTCGACATAGAGAAACAGGGCTGAGTTCAGCAGTCCGTGCGCCAGCGTCTGCAGTGCCTGCCGTTCCACCTCAGCGGCCGGCAGTCCAGGTTGTTGCCGCAACGCGTTCCGCAGGTCGGCCTGGTGTTGGCGCAGCAGGTCCCATTCCTCCGGCGTGGCCGACCGCCCCAGAAAACGCCGGATCAACAGGGCGAGGGCCGCATCGTGGTCGAGGCGTTCGACCCCCTGGGCAGCCTGCCAGGCCAACTTCCGCACTCCCGAGTCATTCAGCAGATGCAGCGCCTGCGGAGCCACCAGCGATTCGCTACGGGCCAGGCAGTTGGGGTTCATCTGCGGCAGATCGAAGCTGTCGAGCAATGTGACGGGAAACTTGCGCAATTGCTGGGCATACAAACCACGCCGCGCTCCGGTCGTGACCAACCCGTCCGGATGAATCCGCACGACATCGGCGGGGCCAAACGGCCGCTGGTCCAATTCCCCGGCCGCCAGTCGCAGGGTGTCGCTCAACTGCTCGGCATCCAGCCGCCGCAGTGCCTGCCGCGAGACGAGGCGCCGGTCGGGATCCCGTTCGCGGGCCAGCCCACTCACTTCCGACGATTGTCTCCACGCGGTGGAATTCAAAATCAGCCGGTGCAGCTCCTTCAGGCTCCAGCCCCGGTCGACAAACTCACACGCCAGCCAGTCGAGCAACTCGGGATGCGAGGGACGGTCTCCCATCGTGCCGAAGTTCCCCAAGGTGCGGACCAAACCCTGTCCAAAGTGATGGTGCCAGACCCGGTTGACAATCACCCGGGCGGTCAAGGGATGGTCTGGTCGCGTCAGCCAGTTTGCGAACGCCAGCCGGCGGCCTGTGGACAGGGCCCCAGGGTAGGGGGGGCTGGGTAGAAATGGGCGGCCCGGTTCATCGAGGACGGCGGGCACACCCGGCTGAACGGGAGGACCAGGGTTTTGATAATCCCCCCGGCGGTAGATCCAGGTGGGAGAAGGATCGCCGTTGTCCCACAGGGCGAACAGCCGGGGCTCGCGAGGTTTGCTGGCTGTCAGTTGGCGGATCTGTTCGTCTCGCTCTGGACTTGGGGACTGTTGCTGCAGTGCCGCGAGTTGCTGATCGATGAGAGCAATACTCTGTTCCCATTGCCGACGCTCGGCGGAATTCACCTGGGGAAGCAGCCGTTCGGCCAGACCCGCGTTGAGTGCGCCACCGTAGCCTGCCGTTTCTGGCTTGAGCCAATTGTGCTCATCCCAGGCCCCCTTGAAGATCGCGGCCAGCCGGTAGTAGTCGCGCTGGGGCAGGGGATCGAACTTGTGAGAGTGGCAGCGGGCACATTTGAAGGTCAGCCCCATCACGCCGGCCCCCAGCACATCGAGCGAATCGGCAATCACTTCGAGGCGATCGGGGACAAACCCGGTGAGGTTCGCCCAAGTGGGGTCGGGAGCCATCCGCAAAAAGGCGGTCGCGACCAGTTGATCTTCGATTTCGGGGGTGATCTCGTTCGCCGCCCGGTAATCGACCAGGTCGTCCCCCGCGATTTGCTCGCGCAGGAACTGATCGTACGGCTTGTCGGCATTCAGACTGCGGATGACGTAGTCGCGGTATTTCCAGGCGAAGGGGCGGGGCAGGTGTTGTTCCCGGCGTCCCTCGCAGTCGGCATACCCGGCGACGTCGAGCCAATGCCGTCCCCAGCGTTCACCATACCGCGGTGACGCCAGCAGGCGTTCGATCCAGCGCGACCACAGTTCGTCCCAGCCTCCCTCCGGCAGATGCTGCAACTCGGTCTCCAACACAGCGAGATCCTCAGGCGAGGGGGGCAGTCCTGTGAGATCGAAACTGGCCCGGCGCAGCAGAGTCTCGGGAAGGGCCGGGGGAGTGAACGCCAACTGG
>JBKCTR010000451.1:0-3035 GCA_046318755.1 Planctomycetaceae bacterium | reverse complement strand
CGCGTCTGTGTAACAATTTGGGAAACAGGCTGAGCGAATTGGGGCGGCGCGAGGCGGCCTTGGCAGCGGCTGAGGAGGCTGTCCGAATCCGTCGCACCCTGGCGGCGGAGCGTCCCGACGCGTTCCTGCCGGATTTGGCCGCAAGCCTCAATAACGTCTCTGTCATGCTGAGCGAATTGGGGCGGCGCGAGGCGGCCTTGGCGGCGTCGAGAGAAGCGGTGCAGTACTTTTTGACACTGACCCGCCAAGTTCCACACGCGTTTCAGCAACAGCTGTTGATCGCCACTCCCCAACTGTTTGAGACTCTTGAAGCTCTTGGGCGCGAACCGAAGTCGGAGCCGATTGTTCTTGAGGTGATTGCTTTCTTGCAAAGCCAACAGGGACCCGAGAGGCCTGGTTGACCTGTGTTCTCGGGGTTGGCCAGGTCATGATGGGATGATTGTCATGAGGTGATGGTTGAGGCCCCCGGGGAGAACAGACTCTCCGGGGGTGGTCATGGATTGGGAATGGGTCGGGTGGATTGCGATGTGAATCGGCGGCGGGGGGCGCCGCTGCGCGGCTTGGGCGACAGGTTGAAAACCTATCGTACCCGGCATGATGTGTTTTTAGCCGAGTCGGTTCAAATTCGGATTGACCGAGGTTCACCGGTGTGGTGGGCTGGAGTCTTCCGGGTGTGGGACGATGCGGCAGCCGGAGTGCGTTTCGCTCGTGCCGAGCGAATGCGAAAGAGAGTTCCCGAGACCAGGGCCTGCCGCGTTGGGGTCGCTCGTGCGTCCGTATGAGCTACGAGCTCGCTATCGTAATTGAGCGCCCCTGCGGCCAGTCCGGATGAGCTTCGAGCTCGAAGAGGTAGGTGCCGTCAGGCCCTTGTGTCTCGAACTTCTCGACAGGTTCACACCGAGTCGCGCGAGACCGCGTCTGTGGTCGATGGAATGCGGCCTCGAAGGCCAATCGACGCCAGACACCCTCCGGTGAACTGGTGAATTGCTTCACGTTCACGACCCTGGTCCCAGGAAATGAGGAGACGTCATGATACGTTACGTGGGGATCGATCTCCACAAGAGATTGATCGAAGTCTGCATTGTCGACGAGTCGGGAACGATCGTCGGTCGACGGCAGCTGAACGAGGTCACCGAGGCGTCGGTGACGGCCTTCGCACGCCGTTACCTCCAGGCTGGGGATCACGTGGCGCTGGAGGCCACGACCAATGTCTGGGCCGTGGCCGGCTTGCTGGAACGCGCGGTCGCGAAAGTGGTGGTCTCGAACCCGGTGCTCAACAAGGCGATTGCGCACGCCAAGGTGAAGACCGACAAGGTCGATGCCGAGGTGCTGGCGCACCTGCTGCGACTGGGCTACCTGCCGGAAGTCTGGCGGCCCGACCCCGCCACGCGCCGCACGCGTGAATGGACCACCCGTCGGAGCGGCCTGGTGTCGCAACGGACCAGGCTGGTCAACCGCGTGCACTCGACGTTGGCGCAGCGGCTGCTGATCTGCCCCTACGAGGTGACCAGCGTCGCGGGAAGACAATGGCTGGCCACGCTGCCTGCCGATGAGGACCTGCGGTGGCTGCTCGACAGCGACCTGCGCGCGCTCGACGCAGTGCAGGCCGAGATCGCGGCGATCGAGGTCGAACTGGCGCGACGCGCCTATGCCGATGAACGGGTGCGGCTGCTGATGACGCTGCCCGGCGTCAGTCAGCACAGTGCGCAGTCGCTCTTGGCGGCGATCGGCGACCTGTCGCGATTCCCGACCGCCGACCACCTGGCCAGCTATCTGGGATTGACGCCGCGCACGCGTCAGTCGGCCACGCGCTGCTATCACGGATCGATCACCAAGGCGGGACGGAGCCACACCCGCTGGATGCTGGTGCAGGCGGCGCAGGCGGTGCTGAAGCATCCAGGTCCGCTGGGGTTTTTCTTTCGGCGGTTGAGGTCCCGGAAGACCCACAACGTGGCGGTGGTCGCCACGGCGCGGAAACTGGCGATTCTGGCGTGGCATGTGCTGACGACCGGTCAGCCGTACCGTTACGCGATCCCGGCCACGACCCAGGCGAAGCTCGCGAAGCTGCGCGTGGCCGCCACCGGGAAGACGCGCCGCACCGGGCCCCCGAAGGGCACGAAAGGGGTCATGCAATTGCCTGGAGGCAGCCGCAGGATCAGGTCGCTGCCCGAGGTGTTCGCGAGTGAGAACGTGCCGGCGGCAGCTCCCGCACCCGCGGGAGAGATGCGGCATCTGGCCACGATCGAACTGCAGGACTTCGCCGCCAGTCTGCAGCGGACGCATGTGGTTCCCCGACAAGAAGGTCGCAGACGCAGCTCGACGAAGTCGACCGAGGGGGCCAACCCAGCATCGCCGAGCGTTCCCTGCGTGTCCGCGGAGGGTGACGGATCAACCGAGATGGAAGCCCCCGTGGCCGCACCGTGTCGCGCCTCGTCAGCGCGGACACGTCGCCAAGCAAAATCGGCGGCGGCAGCCGCGCCGCAGTCAACAGAACGAACCGATTGACAGGAGGCCGAGACGGTCCTTCGACAGGACACGTCGCATGACGCGCCCTGTGACGGGGGCCGTCGGTCGGGGGTCTGCTGTCTTCATCCCGTCGCGTACGGGGACCCCCGAGCCTGAGCCCCATACGCGACGGGATGAAAACAGCAGACAGCACAGCGACGCGGCGGATCATGCCTACCGTCGAAACACTCACTGTGCAGCGCCGATGGGAAGAAGAGCCCCTCCGCTCCGAACAAAAACAGCAGCCAGGAGAGGTAGCCCAGCGTCAACAGCCTGACATCCTGTCAACGGTGATCGCGGCTTCGTGCCGCGATGGCAGATGACCCACGGTTGGCCACCCGCCAGCAGACTGACTGAGCGGGCTGCGCTCTCCGTACGTCCTCGCGGCAGAGACGCGGCAACAACCGCCGAAAAAAAATCTGCTTTTTCAGCCGTCACCAGGTTGACAGATTCAGAGGTACGCCCCGGCCGGCGGCCGTCCGTAAAATAGGTTTTCAATCTGTTCCACCCCCAAGTGTGATCCCCCCCCC
>JBKCTR010000450.1:0-3029 GCA_046318755.1 Planctomycetaceae bacterium | reverse complement strand
GCCCGCGATCATGAAGCGCGACAGCCAAAAGCTGGCGATGACACTGGTCCGTGCGGCAAACAAGATCGACCGCGAGGCCGAGGAGGCCGAGCAGATGGCCCAGGAGGCGGGGCAGGAACTGACCCAGATCGCCGCTCAGGGGCCGGCCAGTCCTCTGAACGAACAGAATTTCGTCTACCAGATCATCGTTCCCTCGTACACGGTGATGTTTGTGTTCTTCATCGTGCTGCTGATGGCCCGGTCGATGATCGAAGAGCGGGACTTGGGAACTCTCGCCCGACTGCGGATGTCTCCCGCGTCCGACGCTTGGACGATCATCGGCAAGACCGTCCCCTTTCTCATCGTCTCGATTGTCCAGACGATGTTGCTGTTCATCGCGGGGAAGCTCTTCTTCTCAATGTCGTGGGGGGTTGCGCCGTGGTTTCTACTGCCGGTCATCGTCTGCACGTCGATGTCTGCGGTGGGGTTGGGTTTGTTGGTGGCCACAACGGCGCGGACCGATGCCCAAGTCTCGGCGTACGGCAACTTTTTGGTGCTGACGATGGCCGGACTGAGTGGCTGCCTGATGCCCCGGGCCTGGCAGCCCGAATTGATGCAGAAAATCGGCCTTGTGACCCCGCATGCCTGGTCTTTGGTGGCCTACGACCAATTGCTCACCAAGCAGTACCCCGAAATCGACCAGGTGGCCCGCTGCTGCGGCATGCTGTTGATTTTCGCCGCGATCTTTTTCAGCCTGGGGTGGTGGCGCTTCAAGTCGCTGCGGTAGGCGGGATCAGCCTTTCCAGGGCGAGGGAACCAATCGACGCGCCAACGGTTGGGGAGCGAGACGGAATCGACCGGCCTGGCCCCCGGGATGAGACCGCTGCCATTGGTCGCCCTGGGATCACTGAAGAGTCCAGTTTGGTTCGGGGCCAATCGCTGTGCCGGCCCGCCGCACGCCTGCCGTTGGTCGCCTGCGCTGGCTTCGGACAGTCACTTCGAGGCAATGTCAAAACCGAAATGAAAACAGACACCCCGTCCAATGACGGAGTGTCTGTTGTATTCTGAGGGAGCGCGTCCCCAGGGGCGCCCGGGGTGGGCTTAGGAGTTGAACAGCACGGTCGACAGGTACCGTTCTCCGGAATCGGGGAGGACCGTCACGATGGTCTTGCCGGCCGATTCGGGACGGGCCGCGACCTTGAGGGCGATTGCCATGGCCGCGCCGCAACTGATCCCGCAGGTGATCCCCTCTTCCTTCGCCAACCGACGGGCCGTTTCGACCGCTTCGTCATCGGTCACGGTCAGGATTTCGTCGATCAGGGTGCGATCGAGCACGTCGGGAACAAACCCCGCACCGATCCCCTGGATCTTGTGACGTCCCGGTGGATTTCCCGACAGCACGGCGCTTTCCGAAGGTTCGACGGCCACGGTGTGCAGCTTCTGGCCCCGCACCTGCTTGAAGTACCGCGAGACGCCGGTGATGGTACCCCCGGTTCCCACACCCCCCACGAAGATGTCGACCTTCCCCTCGGTGTCGTTCCAGATCTCGGGGCCGGTTGTCTTGACGTGGATCTCGGGATTGGCGGGGTTTTTGAACTGCTGGGGCATGAAGTACTCTGGTTGGGCGGCCAGTTCTTCAGCCCGCGCGATGGCCCCCCGCATCCCCTCGGCACCGGGAGTGAGAATCAACTCGGCCCCGAACGATTTGAGCATCATTCGCCGCTCGACCGACATGGTCTCGGGCATTGTCAGCGTGAGGGGGTACCCCTTGGCCGCGCAGACGAATGCCAGAGCGATGCCGGTATTGCCACTGGTCGGCTCCACAACCCGCATACCGGGCTTGAGGACTCCCCGTTTCTCAGCGTCCCAGATCATTGCCGCGCCGATTCGACACTTGACCGAGTAGGCGGGGTTGCGGCCTTCAATCTTGGCCAACACCTGGGAACTAAACCCTTTGGTGAGGCGGTTGATGCGGACCAACGGGGTCCGGCCAATGGTTTCGGCATTGTCGTGGAAGATGCCCATGGGCGCTTTCTCCGTAAAGAACCGGCCCAGCGCAAGTGAGCGAGAGGGCCAGAGGATCGTCTTGGCGAACGTGTCCCGAATTATTGTGAAAATGGGTGGTGGGGGCAACACCGGTCTGTCATCCCCCGGCGATCGGGAGCTTGCCGTTGTCTCACAGGAGGAGGATGGTGGCGACCGATTGACCCCCGGCATGTGAGCTGCCGCACTCGGCTGACGCAGTCTTGGCAAAAGCAAAACGCCCCAGCCGAAGTGATCGGACTGGGGCGTCTGAATTCGGTACCGCGGGTGAATCGCCGCCGGGCTGGACTCGTCGATCTCAGGGTGACAATCGGCCCCGTTCAGGGAATGAACAGGGCGATGTCAGCTTGGAAGATTGACCAGGAGTGCCCCCCGGATCAGGAACAGCCCATGCTGTTGCCGCAGTTGTGGCAGAGGTAGCAATTGCCGTTTCTCACGGTGATGGCACCACAGTTGTCACACGCGGGAGCATCGGCCTGGAACTGGACGAATTGCTTGCTGCGGACCTGGGGACTGTCGGCCAGGGGGAGTGCCGCGACCATCTGAGCGGGGGGGGCGGCCAACCGGGCCACTCGGGGTTCTTCCCCGCCGTCGAGGTTCTCTTCGTCTTCGTGCATCGGCTCGACCGGCATCCGCCGGGGGGCATTCTGCTCACGGAATCCGGCAATGAATTCCATCCCGGCCCAGCGGAAGATGTAGTCGGGCACGCTCTTCGCGTTGGGAATGTCGGGGTTGCCGGTCCAGCCCGACGGCTCAAACCGCATGTGGCTGAACTTGTTGACCAGCGCCTCGAGCGGCACACCGTATTGCAGGGCGAGAGAAGTGAGTGTGCCGATGGTGTCCATCAGGCCGCCGATTGTGCTGCCTTCCTTGGCCATGGTGATGAACAGTTCGCCCGGCTTGCCATCTTCGAACAGTCCAAAGGTGACGTAGCCTTCGTGGCCTCCCACAGAGAATTTGTGGGTGACCGACCGGCGGGTCGAGGGGAGGTGGCGACGGAACGGGGC
>JBKCTR010000449.1:0-4571 GCA_046318755.1 Planctomycetaceae bacterium | reverse complement strand
GTTCGCCCTGTTCGAGCTGAAGACCGCGTTGACCTGCCTGGGCCGGCGGTTTCGCCTGGGTCTGCTGGACGATCGCGACATTCCCGAACGGGCCGAAATCTCACTGTCGCCCGCCACGGAAATTCCGCTGCTTCTGGAACCGCGATGACCGCTCCCTTGAGACTCGAGCAGCTCGATCTGACCTCACCGGCTTTGATCACCGAGTGGGAGCGGGCCATTTACAAAGGCTTCGCCTATGTCACGGGAAACCGACCTATTCGCACGCTCTGGAACTGGGATGATGAGGGGCGGCGTCTGGCGACCCGCATTCCCTACCATGACCAAGTGATCTACTACTGGCGCGACGACCGGGGAGAGATGGCCTCCAGCATTGCGACCAACATCGCCATGACCCAGTTCCAGTCATCCGCTTTTGGATTTGAGCCAGACCGCGCCGCGGGGGCACCCCGCGGTTGCGAATTGATTGTCGCCTTCAGCCTGTCGGACCGCAGCCTGTCCCCGCCGCATCGTCGATCATGGTCAGGCCTGGCTCGAAGCCCTGTCGACCATTCGTGCGTCCCAAGGGGCGGTGCAGAGCGGCCATTGACGGATTGATGCCGCAGTTTCACCCGGTCGTCGCTCGCGAGGCGACTGAGCAACGCGTACCATCCGCTGTTTCGATGCCCCCCATCATCCGCCGAGGTCCGAGTGATGCCTGCCATCGTGCAAACTGTTCCGGTCGTGCCCCGCTCGCTGTGGCTGCGGCGCGGTGTCGCGATTGTAGTGCTGGCGGTGGGCCTCGGGGCCGCCACATTGCAGGGTGACGAACGGCTGCTGGATCTGGGGGCGGCCAAGCATCTCACCTGGAATCACCGGCTGTTCGAACAGGTCGCCGGAGTGACCTTCGAGATGCAGCGTCCCCATGTCTCGGGCGAACGGCTGCTGACGGGCGACCGTCCCTGGGAGTCGTGGCAGTTGGGGGGCATGTCGAGCCTGCTGCACGAGAATGGCAAGTTCCGCCTGTGGTACGGGGTGAGCCACGGAATCCGCAATGGCGAGGAGTATGCCGTCGCCTATGCCGAGTCGGACGATGGCCTGCACTGGACCAAGCCCGATCTGGGACTGGTGGAGTACGAGGGGTCTCGCCAGAACAATCTGGTGGTGGGCTACAGCAGTGTGGTGGGCCAGGTGTTCGTCGATCCCAACAGCCCCGCCGATCAACGGTACCGCATGTTGGTGGCGATCTATCCTCACCAGCCGGGCGATCCCCCCAAGTATCTGACGTTGCTGAGTTCCCCCGACGGTCTCCGCTGGACGAAGCCCGAGCGGAATGTGGTGCGGGAGGGAGAGTTCGCCCTCGACACGCAAAGCCAGGCCTTCTGGGACCGCGATCGCAACACCTATGTGCTGTTCACCCGCATGGGCCCCTGGCGGCAGGTGGGACGAAGTGAGTCGCGCGATCCGTTTGTGTTCCCGCCTCCGCAGCACGTGATGCGTCCCGAAGTCCCCATGCGGGCCGATTTTTATCAGGCGGGTGTGACCAAGTATGCAGAGGCCCAAGACGCCTATTTCGCCCTCGTCCCGGTCTTCTTTCATCCGGGCGACGAACGCGGCCAGCCGACCGAGGGCCACCCGCTGCTGCGGTTCCGGTATCGGGGGAACGAAGTGAGCGCCGTCGCCCCCGACACGCTCGACCTGCACCTTTTCACCAGCGACGACTCGTTGGCGTGGCACCGGCGCGGAGATCACGAACCGTTCATCGGGCTGGGCCCCGACGGTCGCTTCGACAGCCGGTCTCTCTATCCCGGCGTCGGGTATGCCGTGGTGAAAGACGAACTCTGGTTCTATTACTCCGCCTACAACTGCACGCACATCGAATCGCTGGATGGCGACCAGCCGTTCGAAAAGTACCTGGGGACAATCACCCGGGCGACGCTGCGGCGGGACGGATTCGTCGCGGCCCGCGCCGGGCATGCCGGGGGCGAACTGCGGACACATCCCCTCACCTTCACCGGGGACCAGCTCGAATTGAACATCGACTGCAGTGCGGGGGGGTTTGCGAATGTCGAATTGCAGACCGCGGCGGGTGAACCGATCCCGGGTTACACCCTGGCCGACAGCGATCGCATCTACCACAACAACCTGCGGAAGCGGGTGAGCTGGCGGGGCGAAACGAGTTTGGCCACGCTGGCGGGGAAGCCAGTTCGCCTGCGAATCCAGTTTGGCGACAGCAAACTCTACGCGCTGCAGTTTTCGCAGAGATCGAGCCTGCCGTCGCCGTGATGGTGTCGCGACGCCCCCCCGGCCCCCGGTTCTCTGGGCCGGCTGGTGTGGAACCGTGGCGACTCGCCTAAGATGTTGTCAGAAGTCATCTCGTCGGGCGGGACACGGGCCTCGAAAGGCTGGAATGAGTGCCGTCTGGCGGTGGGAGTTTTGAGGGAGTTCCGGGTTTGGCCACTGCGGTTTCCGAGGCGTTGTCTCCGGCGGGACGGGGTTGGAACCTCGACAATTCCTACACCCGGCTTCCGGCCGTTCTCTTTCGTCGGGCCCGCCCGTTGGAGTTTCCCCAACCCCGGGTGGCGCTGCTGAACGCCCGGTTGGCCCGCGAGCTGGGGCTCGACTTTGAGGGGCTGACCGAGACGGAATTGGCCGAGTTGCTCTCGGGCCGGCGGCTGCCCCCCCAGGCCGACCCCATCGCCCAGGCGTATGCCGGTCATCAATTCGGGGGCTTCTCGCTGCTGGGGGATGGCCGGGCGATTTTGCTGGGGGAACAGCTCACTCCCGACGGGGCGCGGTACGACCTGCAGTGGAAGGGCTCGGGCCCCACGGCGTATTCCCGCCGGGGGGATGGCCGGGCCGCCCTGGGTCCGATGCTGCGCGAGTATGTCATCAGCGAGGCGATGCAGGCCCTGCGCGTCCCCACCACCCGCAGTCTGGCGGTCCTCACGACCGGCGATCTGGTCTTCCGCGAGGGGCCGCTCCCCGGGGCGGTGTTGATTCGCGTGGCGGCCAGTCACCTGCGCGTGGGAACGTTCCAGTTGTTGCTGGCGCAGCAAGACAACGACACGCTGAAGGAATTGGCCGACTACACCATCGCCCGGCACGACCCCGACCTGGTGGAGCACGAGGCGAAGTCTCTCGAATTCCTCCGGCGGGTCATCAGCCGGCAGGCCCGGCTGATTGCCCAGTGGCAGCAATTGGGGTTTGTCCACGGGGTGATGAACACCGACAACATGGCCCTCTCGGGAGAGACCATTGATTATGGACCGTGTGCTTTTCTCGACCGCTATGATCCCGCCACGGTCTTCAGCTCGATCGATCATGGCGGGCGGTACGCCTATGGCAACCAGCCCTCGATTGGCCTGTGGAATCTGACCCGGTTCGCCGAGACGTTGTTGCCGTTGCTGAGCCCGGTGCAAGACCAGGCGATCGAACTGGCGACCGACGCGCTGAAGCAGTACGCCCCGCAGTTCGAGCAGGCGCTGCTGGCCGGATATCGGCGGAAGCTGGGACTCGAAACGCCGCACGAGGAGGACCTGCCTCTGGTGCAGGAGTTGCTCGATGCGATGCAGGCGGCCCAGGCCGACTTCACGAACACGTTCGCCGGCCTTGCCGACCCGGAGCGCTGGGATTCCGCGTGGGGCCAACATCCGGCACTGCAGGGCTGGCTGCCGAAGTGGACCGAGCGCCTGGCGCGCGAAGGAAGCAGCCGGGAGCAGGCTTGGGGTCGCCTGCGGCAGGCGAATCCCCAGATTATCCCGCGGAATGAGCGGGTCGAAGAGGCGTTGCAGGCCGCGGTGTCGAGGGGAGATCTCGGTCCGGTGGAGCGCCTGCTGGCCGCCTTCGCCGATCCGTTCACCCCCAGCGAATTGCACACCCCGTATCGGGATCCCCCTCCCCCGGGAGCGTGCGGCTATCGCACGTTTTGTGGAACCTGATTAAGGAGCCGTCGAACCAGACCGAGTGCGCCCCGCAGCGTCTTCGGCGGGGGGCGCCGTCAGTTCGGTCACTCTGGTGGGGCAGACTGTGGTGTCTGGTCACCCAGCCGCGGCAGGTCTTTCCCCGTGGCGCTGGCCAGCAGCGTGCAGGCGAGATAGTACAGCGGGTAACAGACGAGGCCGTTGGTCGACGAGGGATCGACGAACCGCCAGCGGGCCACGAAGATGTCAGAGAGATAGAAGATCCAGGCCCCGGTCCAAAGCCAGGGACGGAGGGCCGACGGCCGCAGCCCGGCCGCCAGCCACGCCATCACTGAGATGACGGCCGTATAAGCGACAATGAGCGGTCGATCGCGTTCCGGCAGATGGGGCCAGAGCCAGAGCCCCACCAGGCCGAAACTGGTCGCCCCCACCATCGGCCCCCAGTTCCGCAGTCGGCGTGCCTGCACGCCATGTCCCCAGCAGCCGACGACAAACGCGAGATGGGCCGCCAGGAAACAGCCGACCCCGAGGTGAAAATTGCGGGGCCCCAGCAGATCCCCGGCCGCACACGCGATGAGCCCGACCCGAAACGGAATCCGGCACGCGGGTTGATTCCACCGGCCACACAGCCCCAGCAGCACGAACAGACCTGAGGCGGCGAACAGCCAATGC
>JBKCTR010000448.1:0-2702 GCA_046318755.1 Planctomycetaceae bacterium | reverse complement strand
GGGGAGGTTTTGATGTATCCACCCCTGCCGGTCGGTTGATGGCCGGGGTCTTGGCTTCGGTCGCTGCGTATGAAACGGAAGTTCGCAAGGAACGGCAATTGGCAGCATCGCCAAGGCGAAAGCCGAAGGCAAATCTTGGGGTGGTCGAAAAGCTGGCACACGGGTCAAGTTCACGGAAGAAACGGAAACCGTGATTCGCCAGCTTCACGACAAAGGCGACAGCATCGCTTCGATTGCTCGGACGGTCGGCTTGACCCGCAAGTCGATCTATCGGGCGTTGGGCCGGGAATTGGTTGGCGGGTGAGAAGGCCCGGCGTCGCTCCGCGACGCCCAGCCCCTCATGGCCCTGCCTTCGCCCGGTATGACCATCGCCGGCGCATGTGACGTTGATGGTTGCCGTGCCAAGGCTTATCGCCAGCGACAACAAATAAGCTCATCGCCCTGCCGCTCATCCGTTTCGCCGTGCGAGCAAAGCGAGCAAAGGGTATCGCCGCTGCGGGGCAAGGGGCTGCAAGCAAACGAGCAAAGTCCCCTGCTGACCTTTGCTCGCTTTGCTCGCAATCGTTTTGGCGAAGCCCTACCCCCCTTTGCTCGTTTGCTCGCAAGGCGATGACGGGAAAAGCGAAGGTCGGGATTGGCGACGGGGATGCGGTCGGCGAAGCCAAAGCGGAACAAGACGATGAGGCGATGGATTATTTGTTGAAGCCATCGCTGCCGTTCGTGGCGTGGCTGACGCTGGACATTGCCGATGCCACGGCGACCGCTGTTGCAAAGATAAGAATCAAACAATTCTGGGCGATTCCCTTGGCA
Source organism: Planctomycetaceae bacterium (assembly GCA_046318755.1). GTDB lineage: Bacteria > Planctomycetota > Planctomycetia > Planctomycetales > Planctomycetaceae > UBA10511. Next base: position 1,892 of record JBKCTR010000448.1, on the reverse strand, counting down.
GGCAAGGTGGTCGCCCCCTGTCCCGTGACGATTATGCCCCTATTTCTTTTCTTATGCGATGGTTCGCCCACGCTCACGCACGCACGGGACTGCGGGAAGAATCGCCAGAGGGGGCGATAGATACTGCCATGAAGACGTTTCAGGAATGGCTGGCGATACGGGAAGGGCTGTGGCTGAACGACAAGAATGCCGTGATTGGCATGTCGAACATCAACCCGCTGTTGCAGAAGAAGGCGAAGGTCAAGCCATTGAAACTGCCGAAGGCGATGCTGGGCGTCGTGAAGACGCCCAAGCGATTCACATGGGTTTCTTCGAGCCAAACTGATTGAGCCATCGTCCCCAATAATCAGCGAAAAACTTTTTGCCACCACGATTGATTGTATCTTGCTCAACAACATCCACATTCTCAACATCACAGATTTCCATGTCGAGTTTGAAACGTATCGCATGTTCCTTGCCCAAGCGTTGATCCACGCCGGTTCCTGCAAGCATCGTCAAAAAAAGCTGGATGAAACGATCAACGGTTGCTTCGGAAATCTCGCACGCAGTTTGCCGTTGCTCTGGCGTGAAAGCCGACAACTCGTCGTACTTCTTTCTCCGAATCGTACCAAGTTTTTCTCGTGCTTCATCGGACTCTGCCAATTGACGAGTTGCGTCCACAGTCCAATTCCTGAGCCAAAACAGATAGCGACCGAATAAGTCTACCAGCAGTTCGTGCCTCTCTTTGGGGTCATTTGGAAGTTCAGCAAAATTGATTTCGATTGTCGGCGGTCGATGATTGCTCATGGCAACTCCATTCTGTGCAGTGGCATGTAATCCCAAGGATGTGTCTCACGATTTAGGCGAATCAATTCTTGCAGGGCTGAATTCGGAGCGTTTGTGTTCTGCCGCAATATCTGAATCTTTATCGCAAGAGCTTCCCTTGCACTCGCCGGAACTCTCGTAAGTGTCTCCGCCCGTGTGATCGCCTCAGCTTCCGCCACGGTAACTCGAATCGCTGGTTCCCGACCCACGGCGTTGAAATTGCTATGCTCCGGAATCAACTCTCTCGCCCACTTGGTTTGCGGCGAGTGTTCGGCAATCGTATCGGTTGCAACTCCATGAGCCGGGTTCTTACGCAGGTTGTAGGCGGTGTCCACTTCATAAAGCGGTGCTTTGCTGTTTGGAGCATTCCCCGGATACGCATTATGCACCAGCACCCCGGCGGTCGAGACGTAGTACACGTGCTCGGCGTCGACTTCGAGGTTGAACACCGCGACGGGGGGGCCGCGGCGGGGGGTGATGCGGGTGACTTGGCGGACGGTGCCCGATTCGGTCTGGAGGTGCTCGCCGATGGTCAGCGAGCCAGCCGGGACGAAGTCTTGCCGGTCTGCGCTCCAGAACGGGTGGTTCGCTGTGCAGCCGAGCGGGGTGTCGAGTCCCGCGATCTCCAGGTCGAGGACATCGGCTGCCGCATGGGCGAAGGTGCCCGTGACCGTCCGGCCCGGGCCGGAGGCGAGCGGAGGACACGGCTCGATCGCCAACACCTCGGCGGGGCCGACGGCCCCCAGTTCCGGCAGGGCCAGGTGGATCCAGCACGAGTCGTGGCCGACTTCGGAATCAAGTTGGACACCAGCATGGTCTCGCCCACTCCCGACGGCATGGCCCAGCACTGATGCATGGGAGTCAGCTCTGGTGAGCTGTTCGAACTCGTCGACCTGCTCTGCGAGCCAGGCGAGAGGACGGAGGAGGACGATGTCGAGTGTGCCGCCGTGTGGCTTCTGCATCCGAAGGCGGATGTTTCGCCAGTTGGCCGGGTCGATCTCGCTCGCCGTCACCACGGCGTGGTCCACCTGGGGGTTCGCGGCCAACACCCGCTCCCCCGTCTGGATCTCGCCAATCGGCTTGGTGCG
>JBKCTR010000447.1:0-3414 GCA_046318755.1 Planctomycetaceae bacterium | reverse complement strand
CCGTGAGGGAGTTCGTCGGCAAACGTCCCCCCAAACCCGAGACGATGCACAGCATCAACGCGACGCTGCGGATCGTTGATGTGGTCACGCGCGAGACCATCGAGTGGCGCGAGGCCGATCTGCTGATCAATCGTCCGTCCGACCCCACCCTGCCCCATTCGCTCAAGCTGACCGCCCGCCCGGCCTCGGGGCCCGCGGATGCCAGGCTGGCGGTCAACCTGACCTGGGGTGATGACCCGGATGGAACGCTGCGCGATATCGATTTCGATGTCGAAGGGACGGCACTCCCTCTGGCCGACCTGCGAATTCTCGCCCGGCGTCTTGCTGGCGACCGCCCGCTGCCCGCCTTCGAACTGGCGGGAAATTCGACCGTTGCTCTCAAGGGGAAGCTTCCGCAAGGACTGGGGCAACCCCCCGTCGGGGACCTGGCGGGAAGCCTCACACTGCACCAGTTGGATTTTGGCTGTCCCCAACTGCTGGGCCCCGACCGGCTGACCTCGGACCAGACCACCCTGCGGTTCGATCTCGGCAGTACGGGAAAACAGGCCACAATTCGGTCGCTGGCGCTCACTTCCGAAACAACCACGCTGAACGGTGCGGGAACGGTCGCCCTGGAAGAGCACCCTGGGACGGTGGTCGAACCAGTCACCCTGCAGGGACAGGTCGATCTCGGCCGACTCGCAAAACTGCTGCCGCACACGATGAAACTGCCGGATGGAACGCGGCTCGATTCGGGAGAGTTGAAGCTCGACCTGCGCGGCACACCGGCAGCAACACCCGACGCGGGGACCCGCTGGACGCTGGCGGCGGGAACGCCGCGGATCGACGCGACATTGGGGAGTGGCGAGCGGGTGGAATGGACCTCGCCGGTCGACATCCAGGTGGCCCTGCAGCAGACCGGCGATACCTGGCGCTGCGACACCCTGAAGATCCAGACCCCCCTGCTGACCCTGCAGGGAGAACCGACCGAACACGGTTTGCACCTCGCGGGAGATGCCGACCTGGCCAGGCTGATTGAGCAACTGCATTTGCCGGTGGACCGCGAGACCACGACCTTGTCGGGCACCATCGCGTTGACCGGCGACATCGGCTGGCCAGCGGACGGTCACCTGCCGGTGTCGACGCAGGTCGTGCTGCGCGATGTCGAGCTGCGCCGACTGGTAACGCGGTTTGAAGAGCGGGCGGTGGCGCAACCGGCAGCCGCTGGTCCCGCGGGCGAGACGCCCCCCCCTCCTCTGCCCGAGGGGGACGCTGGGGACGGAAATGCTGGCGGAGCGGGGACGCGTCCCCCGGCTCCAGGTCTCGACGCTCCCACTCCCCCGGGCGAAACGGGACCGCCGCCACCCGGTCTCGACGAAGACGATCCCGCGAGTCCGCCGGCGGCTCCCCCCCCTGGCCTGGCCCCACGGAGCACTCTGCCAGTCCCCCTGCTGGGAGGGCCGGCGGAGCGGCGGGCCCAACGGGCGGCGAACCGGGCAGACCGGGCGGGGCGTCGGGAGGCGCGGCGCGAAGCCTTGGCCGAGCAGCGGGCCGAGCGAGCTGCGGCGGCCGCCGCCCGTGCGGCCGAGCGCGATTCGATTGTCTATGAGCGGGTTCCCATCTCGGAGTGGAAGACTGTCTTCGGCGATCCGCAGGTAGTGTTGAAGTCGCAGGTCGATCTGGCGTTTCGAGACAAGATCCTGCGGATTGCGCGGGCGGAATTGACGACTGCGGGCCTTTCCAGTGTCTCCCGGGGAGAGGTGACCGAGCTCCTGAAAGAGAACGTGGTTCATCTTCAGGGAGAGTTGTCGACCACACTCGCCGAACTGGCCCAGGCGCTCACCCGCGAATCTCCCATCCCGCTGGAAATGGAGGGCCAGCAGCAGTTCCGGTTCCAGGTCGATGGCCCCCTCGCCCAGCCCAAGGTCCAGGTCACGGGGGGTTGGGACCGTGTGGCGGCTGCCGGATTGATTGCCGGCCCGGCGCAGTTCACGGCCGGTTTCAAGGACCGGGTGCTGGCGTTGCAACCGACGGTGTTCGCACTCAGCGGCGGCGAGATGCATGTGGGAGGTCGACTCGATCTGACCCAATCGCCCCCCCAGCTCGAGATCCCCGCCGGGCCGGTCTGCACCAACGTCGCCCTCACGCAGTCGATCTGCAATGGCTGGATGCAGTACATCGCCCCGATGGTTTCGCAGGCGGCGCGGGCCGAGGGAATCTTTTCGTTGTCGCTCGACGACACCCGCTTCGCGCCACAGGATCTGTCCCACGCCCAGTTGTCGGGCCGGTTGGAAATTCCAGTGGGCCGCGTACTGCCCGGACCGATCTTCGAGCAACTGGGGCAGTTGATCGCTCCCATCGAGGCCGCCGCCCGCCGGGGGGGGCTGATGGGAGACCTGCTGAGCACCGAGAAACCGTTGTCGGTACTGCAGGACCAGGTGATCGACTTCGAGCTGCACAACGGCCGCATTCACCATACTCCGGCGCTGGTGGAACTGCGGAAGGTGGCGATCTCGACCAGCGGCTCGGTCGGACTCGATCAGACGCTCGACATCACGGCGGTGCTGTTGTTCCCGACCGAGTGGGTGCAGCGGTTGCCATTCCTCGCCGGCCCGGGGGGCCAGGGCCTCGTGATTCCCGTGGGAGGCACTCTGAAAAAACCGCGGGTCGAACCGGGCACCGTGCGGCGGATCTTCAAGGAACTGGGGACGGGGGCCTTGGGAGACCTGCTCGACGGGGTTCTGCCGGGGAATCTGCCGCTGCCGCGATTGCCAGGACGGTGACAGATTCGCCGTCTGGATTGACAGGGCATATGACAGAGAATTTTGGTGGCTTGAGACCGTGCGAAACACTCCCAGCGAAGCCAGAACCACCATCGCGGGAGCGCGGACTTCTGTGTCCGCTCCGCTGGGTATCCAACCGAAATCCCACGCACCAATGGGCAGCGAACACAAGTGGTCCGGACACGTCCCTCGTCCTGCACCCCAAATGCAATGATGATCGGGCTGAAAACACGGCACAACGAACACCGGCCATCGCCAGAAACCTTTCGCCAACCCACAGCCTACCTCGTAGAGGTTACTTCTCTCAGCCCCGGGTTGCCGCCCCAGCGGCTACCCGGGGAATACGATCCGCCACCGGACATGAACCCTGAAAGCGGTTCCTTTCGACGCGGGGTCACGCAGAGCGATGAATCTGCAAACGTCATCCGCGGTGTGGAAAGCAATCCCTTCAGGATAGAGGTGATGCTGGTGGGGTCTTTCCTGGGGTAGTCGCCTGCGCGACAACCCCAGGCTGAGCGAAGTATCCCCTTCGGGGAAGTTTTTGGGCGGGTGATGTGAATGTCCTGAAAACCATTTGCGTTATTCTGGCCAGCATCCAGACTCCCTACGCAGCCACGGTTTCTCCCAGTACACTCATCAACACGTGCATACG
>JBKCTR010000446.1:0-10098 GCA_046318755.1 Planctomycetaceae bacterium | reverse complement strand
CCCGAACTGGCGTCGACCGTCACCAGAGCCACCGATTCGTTGTCGCGCTCGCGGGTGGTGATTTCCAGAACGCGGTCGGGAATCTTCCAACCGATCACCTGGGTCAACCCCGCCCCGTCACTGGCTTCATCGCGCCAGGTTCCCAGCAGCTTGTCCCAGCGGGTGCGGGCCAGGATGTCGACCAACCGCCGACCCTTCGCCCGGGCCGCCGCCTCACTGGTGTAAACCTCGAACAAAAACTCGTTGCTGGTCAGCCCTCCTGGGTTCTGCAGTTGCAGAAAGTGCAGTCCCGCGGCTGGCAAATCGGCCAGCTCCACCTCCCAGCGCTCTCCAGCGACCTGCGTCCGGGCAGTCACCCGGACTCCATCCACCAGCACCAACGGTTCCTGAACGAGGTGGCGACCACTCAGCACCATGCGGCGAGTCTGGGGAGACAGTGCGGGAAACTCCTGGTGTCCCCGTTGGGTCTCGATCGGGCCGAGTGTCCACAAGGCCGGCTGGGCCTGCTCGGCGCCGGCGTGGTCTCCCAGCCGCGCCGTCAGAGTCACCACCACGCCTCCCTGCTCGGCCAGCGTCAAGAGTTCGTCTTCCGACCAGGCCGCCGGAGACTCGAGGCCCATCACAAACCCACGTTCCCCCAGAAACTGCAGGCTGAACGCGGTCCCCACTCCGTTCCGCAGCCAGACCCCGGCTCCCTGCAGCACCACCAGTTCCTGCCGGGCCGCGGTCACCAGGGCCCGCAGCAGGTGCCGGGTCGCGGACTGTCCCGCCGTGTCGCGCGAGAGTGTGACCTGGCGGGCAAACGCACCGGGGTAGCCGGTACTCCCCTCGAGGACCATGTCCCACACAGGGTCAAACCTCCGTCGTCCGGCCCACGAGAACTGCCAGACGCTGCGCTCGGGTGTTCCCTGCTCGGCCACCCGCCGGTAGAAATCGAAATCGATGATGTTCAACCGCCCCTGCGGCAGGATCAGCCAGCGGTCGTACGCACCCCGCCAGGTCGGGGCATCCATCCCGGTCCCGGGGGTGTTGGTGCTGACCAGGAACGGGAGCCGGTGACAGTCTCCACACACATTCGGCGACGATTTGGAGGGATCGAGATCACCATCGATGTGAAACAACCGGAACCCATCGCGGGCGGTTGACGAAAGAACATTCGTGTAGGCTCTGCGCGGGGCGGGGGGATAGGGGACAGCCAACAGGAACTCGGCCATGTCATTCCGCTCGGCCTGCGACAGCCGTCCCGGCAGCCCTTCGTCATTCACCGCGGGATCGCCCACGAGGCTCATTGTACTGGCCAAGCCCCCATCGATGAGGTGCCGCGTGCTGCTGGTGGGAACATCCCGCCGCGCGTTCGATGCCACGGGTTTGTGGACGCTGGCGCTGTTGATGCCACCGTAGGGATCGCCCGGGATGCCATCCCAGTGAAACGGGGCGGTATCGCGCAGGCCACGCACCGGCATCGTCGATCGAGGCATGATCTGATCGCCGCCACTCACAACGGGCGTGTTGAGCACCCACAGCAGTTGGTCGGTGTGTCCGTCCGGATGGCAACTCGCGCACGAGAAGGTGGCGGTGGTCGAAGCCCGCGCGGTGCTGAAGGCGATGCGACCCCGCTTGATGACCGCCGGCGTCGGATCGGCCAGCGACACCGTTTCCACCAGCCGGGGCTGAGACAGATCGGCCAGATCCACCACCGACACCGAGTTGTCGGCCGCGTTGAGCACCCAGGCGCGCGGTTGTGAACTTGCTTCCACGGCCACCCCCTCGGGAACCGCCCCCACCGTCACCCGCCCCAACACCGTCTGAGTCCGTGGATCGACCGTTACCAGCAGATCCGAGCCCGAGGCGGTCACCAGCAGGGCCGCTTCATCGTTGGTCAACTGCACCGCCGAGGGAGTGGCCACCGCCAACTCGGCCACGGGCATTCCCTCGCGCAGGGTGTCCAGTTCGATCAAGTTCGTCTCATCGGGCCCGACACGGGTCACTTGGTTGAGAAACGGGCGATTGCCCAATTCGGCCAGTCCGTGCCGGGCCGTGCCAGCCTTACCGTTCACGTGATTGCGGGCGTCGGTCTGGGCAATGTAGACCGTCTCCCGCGAGTCGACTGCCAGGCCGTAGAGCAGCGTCCCCAGGTGCTCGTGGGTTTGGATGAGGGTGTCGGTCTTGGTGTCGAAGACGAAGAGGTCACGGTCGGGAACCTGGGGATGCTTGACAATGTCGACGACAGCTCCCAACGACAACACATTGTTGTTGGCAATCGAGTGCTGGACGGCATCGAAGGTCGCCAGTTCGCCATCGAGTTTGCCGGTCCCGCCCGAGAGCTGGGTCTGGTTGTTCGATTCGAACGGCAGCACATACAGCTTCCCGTGGCGCACAACAATCGCCCGCGGATCCTGCGCCGGGATGGCCAATCGCGCGGTCACCTGCCGCGTGGCCACATCGACCACAGCAATGGCGTTCTCCGCAGACAGCGCGACATAGGCTTTGTGGTCGTCGGCAAAGGCGATTCCCACCGGTTCATCAAACCGCGTGGCCCGGGTCTCGGGATCGAACTGCTGGACTGTGGCGACCACCTGATGCCGGGTGGGACTGTCGGATCGCAGATCGATCACGCTGACCGTGTCGGAGACATGATTCGAGACCCACAGCTCCGAGCCATCGGGACGGACCGCGACACACACGGGTTCCACCCCGACCGAGATCGACTCGATCACCCGCAGCGATTGGGCGTCGATGACATCGATGGTGTCGGAGGGGGTATTCGTCACGTAGACCAAGCCCCCCTCGACAGCCAGCGGCTGGAAGTGGGGACTGAGGAACAGAGGATGTCCCGCCGGGCGCGCGGCCGGTGCGGCGTTCCGGGTCGCGCCCGACCCCGCCTGCAATTGCCCACCACTCCGCCCCGGCAGTCGGGGAATCACCACCGCGATGGTGGACAACAGCCAGACACTCACCATCCACTTGAGAGAGCGGGTCATTGGTTTTGCTCCAGAAGGAGAGTCGCGGGAAGCAGTTCGATGTCGTGCAGTTCCAACCCGGCATCGGTGGTGATGGTCAGTGCGTACACGTCGGTCAATTCCATCCCCAGCGGCGAATCGACCGCCTGGGTCGGCAAGGGGTGGAAGTCGGCCAGGGGAATCTCGATCTCCCACTCCTCTCCCGAGGCGGAGAGTCGGTCGGCGGGAATGTCGATTTCGAACTTCCCGGCGAAGACCCCCTGGACACGGGCCGTGCTGAACCCGAACCGCACCATCTGGGGCCGCTGCAACCGGCCGCGATACCGTAGCCGGGACCCGGGCGTCAGCACCACCGGAGAGTCACTGCACTGCCAGGCGGCGATCGCCACCACGTGCAGCAGTACCGGCTCGCGCTCGGGAAGGGGCCACAGCAGGGGGGCCGCCCGGATCCGCAATTCGCCGGGGGTGTGCGACAAAATGGTCCCGAACGACGCCTCGCGCCCCTCGGGCAAGCGGAGTTGCCACTGCGCGACGGAAGCCGGCTGCCGCACCACCCGCGTGGCTTCCGGACGCAACAGCGAGATGGTCACCTCTTCCCCCGCCCGCACCGTCAGCCGCCGCGATGTCAGTCGTTCGAACACCCACGCCTCTCCCGCCTTGACCCGCACAATCGATTCATCCGCGGAAGACTGCAGGCTGCAAACCGCCTGGCTGGCGCGGATTTCGGCGACCATCGTGGTGACGGAAACTTCACCCCGAGACGTGGGCGGAGAATCGATCCACAAACTGCCCCGCTCGAGCACGAACGACCGCGCACCCTGCGGGGCCGCCAGCAGCTTCACGCCCGAGTGTCCCGAAACAATCAACGATGCCGTGGATGCAGCGCCCGCATCCCGTGGTGCGCCCGATTCCGATGCGGGACCGGAGGGCTGCAGTTGCAACTCGACCCAGGCATCGGACGACTGCGTCCGCAGCAGGTCTCCCGCCCTCAGCGGTTGACCTGGCTGGACGGGAGAGACGAACTGTCCCCGACCGTTCAACAACTGCACCAGACCTCCCAACTGCTGGATCCAGGCGCACGGCTCGTTGTCCAAGAGCACGCGCTGCCGGGCACTCCACAGCCGTTCCGCCCCCCAGAGGGCCCCCCCCAAGGCCAGGCAGACAGTCACAACGGCCAGCCCGCCAATCCAACTCCGGCGGGGACGTTCCGCCAGACTCTGTGCAGGTCGCCCGGTCCCAGGGGGCGTGCGCCCTCCGTCCCCCACGGCGGCCCGCAGGCGTGCGCGGTCGGCCACCACGATCGCCAACTCCGCCATGTCCTGCAGGAATTGGCGGGCACTGGCGTTGTGCTGCAGCAATTGGTTCAGCCGCGGCTCATCGTCGGCCGCCAGCGTGCGGTCGATGAACTGCATCAGCAGTTCTTGCTCTGCATCCGACAGGTTCACCCCAAACCTCCTTCCGACACGGTCCCCCCCCGCAGCCGACGTTCCACGCATGCCCGCAGCGCCTCATGCAGGCGCGACAGGCGTTTGTAGACCACCTGCAATCCAAGCCCCAGTTCCCGCCCCACGGAGGTGCAGTCGAGTCCCTCGAAATACCGCAGCTCGAGCAGACGCCGCGACTCGACTGGAAGGGTGTCAAGACAGATCTGCAGCAGTTCGAGGCGGCGGTCGGCGGGGTTGTTCATTCTCCGCTGCCACTCCGCGTCGAACAATTCGACCACGGCGCCGTCCAGGGTGTGCAGACGACTCGCCTGGCGCGAAGCGAGCTTGATCCAATCGAGCGACTCGCGACGGATTGTGACCAGTGCCCACGACATCAGACTGGCGGGCGATTCGAACCGCAGTCCATCACGCGTGAGCGCCTTCAGCACGACGTTTTGAAACAGATCTTCCGCGGCATGGGCATCGCGCACCACCACCCAGGCGGCCGCCGCCAGCCGCGGCCGCCACGCCAACAGATTCTGCAAGATCTGCGACTCGTCGAGCATCGCCTCGAATGTGAAGGAGACCGCCGCCCAGAAATCACCCTAACAGTACAACGATCAACTCCCCGCGATCCTGACCAAAATTTTCGCCGCCGGCCTGGAATGGCACCTCGCCGCACCCCGGACGCCAGACCCCACCCGACGGAGTGGATTTCCGAACACTCCGGCCCCCTGCCGCCACGGCGACAGATGGCAGGTCGCCGTCAACAGAGCGGGCCCGGCAGGTCACACGAACCTGCCGGGCCCTGGCCCATCAACTCGGAGCGTTCAGCCCTCGAAGTTTGGCTACAGCACCTTCGCAATCGTCTCTTTCAACACCTCACCCGACTTCTGCAAGGCGATCTTCTCACGCGGCCAGAGCTCGACTTCGATGGTGCCGATGACCCCCTTGCGTCCCACCACCGTCGGCACCGAGATCGCCACGTCCCGCAGTCCGTAGGCTCCGCTCTGCAGCGACGAGACCGGCAGAATACGGTGCTGGTCGAGGGCGATCGCGTGCACCACGTCGGCGATCGAGACCCCCACCGCGAAGCCCGCTCCCCCCTTTTTCTTGATCACCTCGGCCCCGCTGCCGCGGGTCTTCTTCTCGACCTCGGCAATCAGCGTGCTGTTCACGCCGGGGTACTTGTCGAGGGGCAGACCGGCAATCTGCGCCTGCGACCAGATCGGCACCATGCTGTCGCCATGCTCGCCGAAGATGGTGACCTGCACCTGCGTGGGTGGCACGTTCAGTCGGGCCGCCAGCATGCTCCGCAGGCGGGTGGTGTCGAGCACCGTCCCCAGGCCAATCACCTGCGACGGCGGCAGCCCCAGTTCGCGAATCGCCAGATACGTCAGCACGTCGACCGGGTTCGAAACCACGAACACAATCGCATCTTTCCGGAGTCCCGACTTCTTGAGGTCGGCCAGAATGCCGCGGAACAGCGCGACGTTGCGGTTGATGAGATCGAGCCGGCTTTCATCGGGCTTGCGCCGCAGTCCGGCGGTGATGACAATCACATCGCTGTCGGCACACGCCTGGGTCGGGGCGGCGTAGATCTTCTGGTCGGCGGTGAGGGCCGCTCCGTGCAGCAGGTCGAGCGCCTGTCCTTCGCACAATTCCTGGTTCACGTCGACCAGCACGATCTCGCGGACGATCTTCCCCGCCTGCAGGGCGAACCCCGCGCACGAACCCACCAGTCCACCGCCGCCAATGATGCTGACCTTCATCGCGATCTCCTTCGTCTCTGCTGAATTCCCGAATCGTCGCCGGTGCTGTCCGACGTGGACCGTGCTGGATCGTGGTGGGCCACTGTGCGAACGACGGTGGCCGAGGAAAACCGGGGTGAAATCGCGGCCGAACTACCGCTGCCCCAGCGAAGCCATCACCTGGTCGGTGATCGCCCGCACCAGCGACTCCATGTCGACCCCCGCCGGAATCGTCCCCACTGGCTGGAGGGATGCAGTCGAGGCCGCCGCAGCCACGGCTGGCTTGGGCGGCTGCAGGTAGCCGGGGTAGACCGGAGGAGCCTCGAACGCGCTCGGCTTGGGGAGGTTCTCGCGGTAGCCGTCGCGGAACGCCGTGTTCCCGCACAGATCGCAGTTGTCGACGTGGAACCGGGGATCGTCAAACCCGAGCTTCTTCTTGAGGTCGAGCAGCTCGCGCGACTTCTGTTCGTTCAGATAGCTGATTCCCCCCAGTTGCCGCGACAGAATCAGAATGCGGCAATAGGCGTCGACAATCTCGGTCTTCCAGTACGCCTCTTCCAATTCCTTGCCGAAGCTCACCGTGCCGTGATTGGTGAGAATGATGCAGCTTGTTCCCGGCTTGAGGAAGGGGAGCACCGTCTCGGCGAAGGGCAGGCCCCCCGGGGTCTCGTAGGGAGCGAAGGGAATCTCTCCCAGGAACACCTCGATCTCGGGGAGCACGCACTGGGGAATGGGCTCGCGGGCCACGCCGAAAGCGGTTGCGTGCGGCGGGTGGCAGTGCACCACCGCGCGAATATCGGGGCGGGCCTTCATGATCGCCAGGTGCAGCAGAATCTCGCTGGTCCGCTTCCGTTTGCCGGCCAACTGGTTGCCATTGAGATCGACCGCGCAGATGTCGTCGGGGGTCATGAACCCCTTGCAGATCATCGTGGGGGAACACAGGACTTCATTGTCCCCCACCCGGTACGAGATGTTGCCATCGTTGGCGGCGGCAAACCCCTTGTTGTAGACCCGCCGACCGACTTCGCAGATCTGCTCCTTGATCTTGCGGTCGTTGATGCCCGAGTTCCACTGGTTCGACATGACGCGTCCTGTAACTGGTTCGAAGTGAAAACTGCTGTCAGAGACATCCGGGAGACTCACGAGCCGCAGCCCGCGGTTCCCGATGGTGTGTGATTCATGGCCGGCGTGTGGGAGTGGTGATCAACAGGATCGACAACGGCCTGTTGTTTCCAGGTCGAAGGCTCAACCCCCGGTACGCGGCCGCTTGCTGGACTGAGCCGTTCATCCGAGCAACTCCACGGTATCGAGCAGGGCGGCGTTGTAGGCGTCCACAGGCTTCTGATTCGGCAAAAATGGGGCCGCCGCTTCCCCCCCTTCGCTGATGGCAATCTTGCTGCCGATCCCGGCTCCCCATTCGTCGTAGACGACAAGCGGTTCCCCCCGGCCCGACTCCTCACCCTTCAGCCCCGGCAGCGACAGCGGCACGGTCACCAACCAGGTCGCCCCGCGCAACGAGGGATGCACCCGGCTGAGCGTCACCTTGCCAATCACTTCGCCAATCCGCATGGGCGGGTCTCCTTACCGGTCCAGGTGTGTCAGCAGGGATGCCAGGTCGAAGTTGCCACGGGGCGTGGCATCGACCACCCAGACGTTGGGACGCAGACTCTCCCGCAGCCGCGAGACCGCCGCCGCGTCGACCAGCACCACACCCCGCACTGCTTCATTCCGGTTGGCCAGGCAGGCAACACTCTCGGGCTGGGTCGAGATCACCAGCACCTCGTCGGCCTCACCCCGGCAGATCGCACTGATCGCCCGGGCCGCCGCCTCAGCCGCGGTTCCCACCAGCGTGGTCTCCAACAACCCCCCCGCGTTCCGCCACGCACCCACGGCGGCGGTCACCCCCGGCAAGGCCTGGCCCACAACAATCAACCACCGGCGACGGGGGGCGGCACTGGCGGCGCGCGGTGCGGCCGACTGCCGCACGATCTCCAGCCGCCGCGAGCGAATCACATCCTGGGCCGTGGGGGTCAACAGCGCCTTGGGAGCAATCACCACCCGCCGGGCTCCGCGCAGATCGCGCAACAGCACTTCGGCGGTGATCACCCGCTCGAGGATGGTCACCTCATCGGCCAACAGTGAAGACGCGGGGGCCGCGAGTGCGGGCTTGTCGTTCGCCGGCGGCGCGACCACGGCCACCCCCGCAACCGTGGCTGCGCTGGGGGGCGTGATCGAAACCGATGCCGCTGGGGTGCTGGGGGCGGGAGCCGGCACGGTGGTCACCGAGACGGTCGCCGGGCTCACCACGACGGGAGCCGCGTTCCAGGCCTCGGGCGCGGGCAGAAACCGGCCGGTGGAATTCGTTTCGGCGAACACCGGTTCCGTCCGTGGGGGATCGGGGGGCAGTTCAGCACTGGCAGGAATGGAAGCCGCGGCACCCGCAGACCCAGACACCGGTGTGCCCGACGGGGTGGGCAAGGCCTCACCGCGCAGCACCGCCGCCACGCCGGGAAGCTGCTCGAGCACCCGCCGCACAATCTCGTCCACCAGGGCCTGTTCGTCGTTCATGAATCGGGCAGTCCGATGACCGCCCAGCGCAGAGGGGTATTGTTGGAACCGACCATTTCCCGCAGGGCCGCCCCGTCGGCGGTGACGATGACCTCGTCTCCCTGACGGCTACCCACCGGGTCAATGGCCAGTTGTGGTTCGCCATCGGGAACCCGCTGCGAATCGAGCGGCTGCACGATGATCAGCCGCCACCCCGACAGGGTGGGATGCTTGATCGTCGCGGTCGCACGACCCACAACCCGGGCCACCTGCATGACGGAAACTAACACGGGAAAAAAACCGAAACGCACCCACGGGTCCCCCGGCCCACGCAGCCGGGGAACGGCCAGTCCGCAGGCGTTACAGAATGTGCAGATCGTCGACCAGCACGCACCGCCGGCTGCGGGTGAAGGTGAGGGGGGTGGTGACTCCTTCCCCGGTCGGGGTGGCGATGCTGTACGACAGAAACCCCTCCCCCCCGAGACCCAGCCCGGCCATGCAGGGGCCGTTCTTGAGGTAGAGGGTTGTGTCCATCTCGCGCCCCATGATGGTCATGTTGAGCCCATTCCGGCTGTGGATGATCGCCGTATGCCGGTAGCCATGCTCGTGCTTCTTCGCCAGTTCGACCCCCTCGCGGAAGTCGCGCACCCGCACGATGGGCAACACGGGCATCATCTGCTCTTCCGAGACGAACGGGTTCGACTCGTCGGTCTCGGCGAACAGGATCTGCGTGCCGTTGGGGACATTCACTCCAATCAGCCCGGCAATCACCGCGGGATCGCGCCCCACCAGGTCGCGGTTCAGCATCGGGTGATCTTTCCCGGGGGTGAAGGCGATCTTCGAAAGCTGCTCCATCTGCGACCGGGTGAGCTGGTACCCGCCATGACGGGCGAACGCGTCCATCAGCTTGGGGAAGATCGCGTCGACCGCGAAGACTTCCTTCTCGCCAATGCAGAGCAGGTTGTTGTCGTAAGCGCACCCCTTGATGATGCACTTGGCGGCATTCTCGGCACACGCCGTCTCATCGACGACGACAGGGGGATTGCCCGGGCCGGCCACGATGGCCCGCTTCCGGCTTTCGAGAGCGGCGCGGGCGACGGCGGGGCCCCCGGTCACCACCAGCAGCCGCACTCCCTTGTGGTCGAAGATCGCGGCGGCCGATTCGAGCGTTGGCTTCTCGATGATGGTGATCAGATTCTCGAGCCCGGTGGCGGCGTGGATCGCCCGGTTGATCCGGCGGACCCCTTCGGCGGCAATGCGGGCTCCCGAGGGATGGGCATTGAACACCACGGTGTTGCCCGAGGCGATCATGCTGACGGCGTTCCCCGCCAGCGTGGGGAGCGAGTGCGTCACGGGGGTGATCGCCCCAATCACGCCAAACGGCGCCTGTTCGAGCAGCGTGATCCCCTGGTCGCC
>JBKCTR010000445.1:0-4292 GCA_046318755.1 Planctomycetaceae bacterium | reverse complement strand
GGCCCCGTTGGGTCTCCAATGCTCAAACCGGGCCTGAAGGTGCGGACGCCCCTGATTGTCTTTGCGCAATTCCAGGTCCTTGAGTTGCGGGGTGATTCCATTGAGGGCCTTTTCAATCGTCTTGAGACGAGAAACGCGCGTTCTCGAATTCGCCTCACTGATTCGCGTCAGCAGATCTCGGCCATACGGATCCTGTCCGATTCGGTAATCCGGAGTCGTCAGGCCCTCCCGGATGAGATGTGGAACCGCGTGCAGATACTGAATGCTACGGAAGAACTCCGCCAACTGCCGAAAGTCGCGATTGGCCGTCACCTGCTCCATGGCAGTCTGTGTGAGCCTCTCTTGATCCTGCTTGTCGGCTCGATCCGGCCGGGCGAGAGTCTCCTCCTCTGCTTCATTGGTTCGGCACCTTCTCACCCACTCCCTCACCACGAGTGGGATATCGCTTTTCTTTCCATTATGTGTGAAAGACAGTCCATAGTTCCAGACGGTTCCCTCATGATCTTGCGCTTCAACTTCGATTTCTACATTCGGTTGCCTTCGGGCAAACAGGGACCGGACAGCTTTCATCCCCCCGCGAGTTTCCACGGCTCGGGCCAAACCCCCTCCGGTTGCTACAAGATCGTGCAAAAACAAAACCGCATTCAGAAAATTGGACTTTCCACTCGCATTTGGTCCGACCAGAAAAACTCTGGTACTCAACGCCAAATCCAGATCAAGAAAGTTCATCCAGTTCTTCAGTTGAATGCGTGTAAATCGCAGAGTGTGTCGTGTCATGACGCTTTACTTTCGAACGTTGTGTCCCCGGGAACTCAGTTGGTAAAGACTGGTCGCCAGATTCGCTGGTCGTATTATCTATCCCCGTTCCACCCGCAACGGCCGGTCGTCCCGAACGACCCGCTGCACCGGATTCCGCAGGGGGGCTCCCAGGCCGTCGACACTCACCTCCCCCTCGTCGCCATCCTCATAACTCCAGGCCCGCCCGGGAAAACTCAGCCGGCTGGTGCCGAAGTAGTGCACGTGGATGTCCCCCGGATGACGATGCTGGGGATACTTGAAGTGGTGATCCTCCATGTTCGCCAGCGAATGGCACATGTTTCGCCCCCCCGACCGCAATTCCCCCGAGTGATACAACTCGCGGCCGTTCCGTGTCACCCGGCACCGCAGCGTCACGTCCTCAAACGCGAAATCGGTCACCAACTCGGGCCCAATGCTGCAGGTCCGCAGCTTCGAGGGGGCCAGGTACAGGTAGTTCAACTTCTCCGTCCGGTGATCCGACCACTCATTCCCCTGGGCAAACCCCAACCGGCAGGGAATTCCCCGCAGGTCGACAATGTAAATGCCCACCAGTTCGGGCTCCTCCCCCCCATCCTCGGCAAATGCCGGGATCTCCAGAGGTTGGCCCGGTCCGCGCAGAATCCGCCCGTCCCCCTTGTAGAACCACTCGGGGGCCGTCCCCCGCACCCCCTCGGCGGGACATCCCCCCGCCACGCCCCAGTCAAACATCTTCTGCGAATCGGTCTTCGGCGTCGCGCTCTCGGCCTGGGCCGTCTTGGCATGCATCGTGTCCCGCTGCTGGGCACTCCCCAGATGCGTCAGCCCTGTTCCCGAGACCAGCATCCGGGCCAGTGCCGGTTCAGAGATCGGCGCCAAGACCCGTCTGGCCTGCAAGAGTTCGCCATAGTCGAGCAGCTCCCGTTGCCGGGCCGTCACGACATGCGGCGCCAGGAACTCCTCGAGACGTGCTCCCGCCGCGCGGGCCGCATGAAAGGCCAGGCAGACATCTCCCAGGTCGGGCTCGACCGCGGTGATGTTGGCCACCTGGTCTTCCAGCACGCACCCCAGGCAGCTCTCTCCCCCCTCTCCCACAAACTGTATCAGCCGCATCGCTCGTGCTCCGTCTGTTGATCGCCACTCTCGAACGCCACCCGCCTCACCACCAACCAGGGCCTGGCCTACTCGCCTCGTTCCCCCTTCAGAAATCCCAACAGGTCCGCCAGGTCCTGGCGTGAGAGGTCTTTCTCCAGGCCCTGGGGCATCAACGACGTGGTCGACGGAGCCAGTTCTTCAATCTCGTCTGTCGACAAACTTTCTTCTTTTCCCTGCTGCATCCGCAACGTCAGGCTGGTGGCGGTCTCGGAAGCCACCAGGCCCGAGAGCGTGCGCCCATCGCGGGTCAGCACCGTCTGGGCGGTGAATCCCTCGGTGATCTCCTGGTCGGGAACCAGAATGTGCAGCAAAATGGCCGCTTTGGGCTGATTGCGAATCGAGAACAGATCGGGACCCACCTGGTACCCCTCCCGCTCCAGGCGATGGCAGCCCGCACACACCCGCCGAAACACCTCCCGCCCCCGCGTCGAGTTCGAGGCCAGGTCCACCACGTCGCGATACTCGGCATACACATTCGCCCGGTCTCCCGTCACCGTTCCAAACAGCCTCTCGGACCGCGCTTTCACCCCGGCATCGGCGTGCTGGGTCAACATCCGCCGACGATACGCATCCACCAGAATCTTCGGCAGACGCTCTTGCTCCAATTCCTCCAGCAACACCAGCGTGCAACGCGTGTCGGCCAAAACCCCCGACAGAATCTCATCGCGCACCGCCGGGCTGACCCCGGTCAACAGGCCCGCCTCAAGCAGCGCACGGGCCCATTCAGGACGCCGCAGTTCGGTCAACGCCTTCACGGCCCCCCGCTGCACCTCGGCTGGTTCCCGTGCGTCGACCAAACCCAGCAGCGTCGAGCCAACACTCGCCCCGTCGCACGCCCCCAACAACTCCACCGCCACCAGCCGCTGCTCGGCCGGCACATCGTGATTGGTGCTCATCTCGGTCGCCGACTGCCGCACGCGCTCCAGAGCCCCCGCATGATCACCAGGAAGCACCGCCAGCAAACCGGCCAACACCCCCTTCTCGGTGTTCAGGTCGGGCCGCCGACGAACCCCCCGGGCCAACCCATTCAGCCAGAGGAACTGCTGCTGCCAGCGGGGCAGCGGCTGCGCCAGCAGATCGGCCGCCAAGGCCGCGGTCTCGCGGAGCTCCAACGAGGCCGCCGTCACCCGCGCCAACTCCACCAGAAAACCCGGTGCAGTCTCCGCTCCGGCAATCACATCGCGTTTCAGTCCCTCGGCCACCTCCCGCTCCCGGCCTCGAGTCCCCGCCAAGACCGCGATCTGCGTCCACCGATCGCCCCCGGCCCGACGGCCAATCATCGCCAACGCCTCGGCCACCCGTCGGGGCGTTTCCTCAGCCAGACCTGGCACGTCTCGCAATGTCGCGGCGGGCCAGGCCCCCAGTTCGAGCGCCGCCTGAAACCGCACCCGCGCATCGGCATCGTGCGCCAACTTCAGGCCCCGCTCCACCCGCGCGGCAGTCACCGCCGAGCCGCTGTCGGCCAGTACCAGCGCCACCTCGCGCAACGCCGGCTCGGGATGTCCCGCCAGAAAATCGAGCCGCAAGTCATCCAGTCCCTGCCCCCCCGCCAGCAACTGCGCCGCCGCCGCAATCGCCTCGGGGCGGGCCACCCCATCCTGGGCCAACTGTCGCAGCGCGTCCCGGGGCAGCTCGCCACTCAACAGCAAGCGCCGGGCGGTCTCCCGCACCCAGCCATTCGCATCGTCCAGCCGCCCCACCAACTCCCCGGCCGACAACCGCCCCAGATCGGCCTTCCGCAAGTCGGCCAACACCTCGGCCGAGGCCCCTTTCGAAACGACCCGCCAGATCCGTCCCAGGTGCCGTCCCGAGTCGAAGTCGGTGTGCTTGCGCAGCTCAACCGGCAGATAATCGGGATGTTCGATGGTCTTGCGATACATGTCGCAGAGATAGAGCGCCCCATCGGGGCCCTGCGCCAGGAAGACCGGACGAAACCAGTTGTCGGGACTCGCCAGAAACTCGCGGTCGGGCGCGATCCCCCGTGCGTCGAAGGTCGCCCCCGCGGCCGTCAACCGATCGGCATGCACCAGATTCCCCGTCGGATCGCACGAAAAGATCGCTCCGCGAAACAGCTCGGGAAGTTGATGGCCCGTGAAGCAGGTCACGCTGCACGCCGCGGTGAACGTCCCCGCGTGCGAGTCGGCGGTGGTCACATTGCTGCTCAGGGGAAACAGCCGGGCCGCCGCGCCGTGCCCCCGCGTCGGCTCGGCCACCACGTCGGCCGGGCAATTGTGCACCATTTGGGTGACACTCAACGCCTGCTGCCGGGCCAGAAACGCCACGGTCAACACCAAGTGCTGCACCTGCACCCGGTTGTAACAGAAGAACCGCCGCCCATACGGATCGAACGTCTGCCCAAACTG
>JBKCTR010000444.1:0-3514 GCA_046318755.1 Planctomycetaceae bacterium | reverse complement strand
CTGGCGGTCCGGTTCGCGAACAGCGACACCCCCGCCGATATCTCGCCCCTCGATCGGACAGTCCACTTGAGCGCGGTGCTTCCCTTCACTCCCGAGGCTGTGGATCTGTACGGACTGGGGGCGGCGGGAATTGGGGCTGGGCTGCTGCAGTTCACGAATGGTCCGCAGACAGTGGCGATCCAACTTCCCGCCATTCAGTGGACCGACCGTTCCCCGGTGGTGCCCGGTCGGCAGGAAATCACCCTCCCACTCACGGGATTCGCGCGCCGCACCGCCACCCAGCCCGAACTGCTCGTGCAACACACGACCACGTCGTGAGGTGGCGATCCCCACCTCTCACTCCCTCACCCCACCGTTGACGCTCCTCGTGCGGTGCGTGTCATGTCGGCCTCGCTGTTCCCGCTGTGGTGTTTGCCCAGCCCCCTCACCCGCCTCGCCCAGGCCCCCGCGGAACTCGATCCGCAGGCCTGGGTCGAGGTGCTGCCGTTGGGAGAGACCGAACGCCAGGCCTTGGCTCCCCGGCTCGCCCGCCTGCTGGAGCAGGCCCACCTGGGGACAGACAAGGCAGAGACCAATCCGGCGGGAGATCTCGCCCGGGCGTTGATCCTGCCCCGGTTGATCGCCTGGAACCTGCGCGACCCGCAGGGACGCCCCGTGCCGTGGACGGCGGAGGGATTGGCGGCACTGGGGGGCGAGTGGCTGGGCTGGATCTTCGCGGTGGTGACCGGGACCGACGACCTGGCCGCAACGCGGGCGCGCGAGCAGGCCCGCGACCAGGCGCTCTGGGCGGGAATTCAATTGATCCGCACGGCTCCCCAGGTCGCCGGGCGCGACTGTGGTGACTGCCAGTCTCACGTCTACGACGAGCGGACCGGCGAGCGGGCGCTGTTTCAGGGAGCCCCCCTGCCCCGCCCCGCGGGCACACTCCCGCCCTGTCGGATCCCCCAGGTGGGGTGTCCGCAGGGAACCCCCGAGGCTCCCCGGAGATTGACTCCCGAACTGTGGTCTCTCTGGCAGTACGATCGCCAACGCCGGGCCGCCCACCACCCCGCTCCCACCCTCGAAGCCGCCCGCCTCTCGCTACTCATGCAATGGGCGGAAACGGCACACGGCTGAACGTGGCGAACGGCAACAGGCGCGCTGTGACGCGGCCGGCGAAGTCACGCGTCCAAGACGCGGCGCGGTGGCGCCGGCCCTGGCTCGCGCCCACCTCCAGGGTGTGTTGGGACGGTGCCGGGGTGCCGCTTGCCGGATGCCCTGAGTCAGAGACTCCCTGCGCGGCACCGAGTCCCCGCTTCAATTCTCCAGGAAGCCGTCGGCCAGAGCGCCGGTCTCCGGATGCGCCAAGAAGCCATACAGCGCGTGATGGTCCCGCTCATCCGCACTGTCGACGAATTCGTTGCGAATGGCGATGTCAATCGGCGCGGCAGCCGGCAGATCCACGGCCAGTTCCGAGTCCAGCGATACGGTATCAACCGGGTCATACAGGTTGAACCAGCGGCCGACCTGGTTAGGTAGGGCGTTCCATTCCTCCGGCCGGAAGCCCATTTTGTCCCGCACGACGTTGAACCCCAAGGGGGACCCCAGGGTGAGCAGCCAGTCCACTTTCCGCTTGTCAGACAGCAGCACGTCCAGGGCAACCACCGAGCCAAGGCTGTGGCCAAAGAGCGCGACTTTCGATCCCGCCGGAACGCGGTCCAGTTGCTCCCGCAGTCGGTCCTTGACCGGCTCACGGATGCCCCCCACGAAGTACGCATACACATCGTGAATGAACGCTTTCATGACCTCGACGGCCAGCCGCCCCTCGAGAAACTTCAGCGACTTCGCCAGCCGCTGCACCACCTCGGCCGCGTCGGGAGCCTGGGCGCGGCTCAGAATGTCCGTCAGGTGGCTCTCCACGACGTCGATGGCCACCCCCTTGGCAAGCCCAAGGCCGCCAAACTTCAAACGTTCCTTGAAAGAGTAGGGCCGAAAGCCGCCCCGGTCATCCGCGCGCGGTGCATACCCGGCCAGATCGGCCCAGTAGGCCAACTGCAACTGATCCAAGCTCAGCCCGATCTGGCAACTCTTGCTCAAGAAAACCCGGTAGCTCTCCAGCAATACGTCTGGTGTTGGCTTCGAACGGATACCGTGGACGAAGACAATCTGGGTCATGCGGAAACTCCTGAGTGAGAAACGACGGATGCCGACGACATCGGGTTTCTTCGACTTCACCACAGCCGACCCCGGTTTTCAACCGCCAATTCCCCACAGCGCACTCAGGGAATCCCCGGCTGGTCTGCGTGAAATCCCGACCTCACACGGAAGCTGTCTTCGCAGTCGGGGGACCTCCTGGATTGGGCGGACTCCTCCGTGGTTGACTGGCGCCTTGGTGACCTTGCGCTGCAGATGTCGTGACTGGTGCGACGCCAGCCAGCAATTGCCGAAAACCGGCTTGGCACCTGCCAGCAGCGAGTGATCGAAGTCGCCAGATCGATTCCCAGAAAGAAGCTTGCAGCAGGAACCGCAAGCCGTTCCCACAGCGAATGGCCTTTTTGGTGGTAGGCTGAATGTCTCGCGCAGCCCCGTCAATTATCGAAGAGGTGATTCGACATTGCCCGCCGGACCAAACTTCTGCCATTCCTGTTTCATCGTGGCCTTGAATTCCAGAAACGCCAGATCCGAATTCGGCGTGAATTGCTTGATCTCCTCGCCGGAGAGAGAGTCAAAATACTCATCATGCGTCGTATCCGGATCACCGGACATGGAGCACTGGATTGTAATGCACGTCGGACCCCCCTGGTTTGGGTTCAGCAGTTGGTGGAATGGATTCAGCCCCGGTGAGATCCAGGTGACATCATCTTTGCGAAAGATCTGTTCGGCGAATGGTTTTTCGTGAAACTTGGACAGCATTGGAAACAGCTTCACCAGAATTTCGCCACTCAGCACACGAATCACGGCGTTCGCCCCGCCGTGGTTGTGAATGGGCGAATAATGCCCAGCGGGCCAGATCTCCATCACGTAGGGGATTCCCGGGGAATCACCTTGATTCACCCCCATGGTGATTCGCAGATAGGTCTCCGCGTCGTTGTGTTCGCCAAATTCATTCGCCTTCTCTTTGAGCTTCTGGTGACACCACCCCTGCGGATTTCGAATACTCTCTTCAATGGCATTCACGAAGTTGGGAAAGTCGGGTGTGTTGAGTTGAAAATTCGATCCTGAGACATTGGCGTAGAGGATTTGGCATGTGGGTGTCAGGTTGGCGGGAACCGTGGCATTGTTCAGCGCCACATCGTCCATGGAGATTCTCTCCGTGCTGACGACGAACAGCGGGGGCTCTGTGGTGACGGGGTCGCGCCAGATGAGAATGTCTTCTTCGACGGGGGGCGAGAGCGCCACGCAGGTGACCCCCCCGACCCAGGCAAACGGATCTTCACCAGAATCCGGAACAGGTGGAAAGTCATAATTGAACAACATGGTTTTCAGCCGCATTTCACCCTTGCCGTAACGAATCTTGCGGTTGTGGCAGTCGAGA
>JBKCTR010000443.1:0-2636 GCA_046318755.1 Planctomycetaceae bacterium | reverse complement strand
GCTCTACTTCGGGTTCGGTGAGAACCTGGGCGAGGCGTACGCGATTGTGGGCAGCGACGGCACCCGCCTGGCAGGGGGTGGCGAAGGGGGGAACATCTACCGCTGCCGGCTGGATGGCACCCGGCTGCAGCAGATCTCGACTGGCTTCTGGAATCCCCATGCCAACTGTGTCGATGCGTTCGGCCGGGTCTTCTCTGTCGACAACGATCCCGACAGCCGCCCTCCCTGCCGGTTGCTGCATGTGGTTCCCGCGCCAGATGTTGGCGACCGCTTCCGCAATGGCCGCAAGGGGCAGCATCCCTTCACGGCCTGGGATGGCGAGCTTCCGGGAACCCTGCCGATGGTCGCTGGAACGGGGGAGGCTCCTTCCGGCGTGCTGGCCAATGAAGGGCTGGCGCTGCCCGACGACTTCCAGGGAGACCTGTTCGCCACCAGTTGGGGCGATCACCGCATCGACCGGTTTGTGCTGAAACCCCGGGGGGCCTCGTATCAGTCGCTGGCCGTGCCGCTGATCGTGGGGGGAACGAACTTCCGTCCGGTCGGTCTGGCGCAGGCACCCGACGGCAGCCTGTATTGCACCGACTGGGTCCTGCAGGACTACAACGTACATCAACGGGGCCGCATCTGGCGGATCACCGGAACCGCGCCGCCGCGCGAGCCGGCGGTCGATTTGCACAGCGTGGCCAAGGCACCGGACGACCAGTTGCGCGGTTGGCTGGCTCATCCCCGCCTCCCCTTGCGCCGGGCGGCCGCCCGCCGGCTGGCCCAATCCGATTCCGGAAGAGCCACGCTGCGGGAGGTGTTGGAGACCCTCGACAGTGCTCCGCGGGCCCGGCACGAAGCGCTCTGGGCTCTGCTGGCGACCAGTGAAACCGCCGCTCTGCCGGAAGCGGCCGTGACGGCGCTGCTGCGGGCAGGACAGGGCCTCGAACGGGTTGTGTGCGAGCAATTGGGGACCGCGGCCCTGCCCGCTCCCGCGCAGACTCCCAAGAGTGTGATCCAGGGGTTGATCAACGATCGTCTCGCGAGTGATTCCACCCCCAGGTGGGATCCGGCGGCGCTGGTCGCGGCCCTGGCCCATGCCCGCCTCGACGACCCGAACTGGCCCGCCCAACTCGCGTCGATTGACGATCCTTTCGTGTTGCGCGGGTTGATCGACCTGTTGTCGCGGGAATTGCCGGTGGATCGGCTGGCGGATCTGTTGAATACCGACGCCTCCCGGCGGTCTCCCGCGCTGCGGTTGGCGGCACTGCTGGCCGCCCGCCGGGTGGTGCCGCGTGACGAGACCCTGGCAGGGCTGGGCCTGGCCGATCGCGATCCGCGGGTGCGGCAGGCGGCCGTGCAGTGGGTGGCGGAAGAGAAGCTGTCGGGTCTGCGGAGTGCCGTCGAGCAGGTGTTTCAGTCGAAGGATGTCACCAGTGGATTGTTTGTCTCCTCGCTGGCGGCGCTCGCCATGCTCGACGGACGGAACCCGGCCGAGATCGACCGGCTTCCCGCCTCACAATACGTCGTTCCACTGGCGACCGATTCACAGAAGCCGGCCAGCGTGCGGGTCCAGGCCTTGCGGCTGGTTTCCCCCACCGATCCCGCGCTGAACCCCGCCTTTTTCGACTCTCTCTGGGGGACCAGCGACAAGAGCCTGCAGGTCGAAGCACTCCGTAGCTGGCAGGGGGGAAAGACCGGCGAGATTGCCGACCGGCTGTTGAAACTGCCGCAGGATGCCAGCGTCGATCGCAGCCTGCGGTTGGAGGCAATTCTGGTGCTGTCGGATCCGGCGGCCCGCGAAGAGGCGGGGGGGCCGGCCCGCACGCTGCTGGCCGGGTTGCTGCAGGACCAAGATCCCCAGATCTCGATCGAAGCCCTGCGGGCGCTGCGGGGGGTGAACCAGCCCGATGACGGGTTGAAGGCAGCCCTGTCGCAGTTGGCCGGGCAAATCTCTGGGACCACCGGCGAACCGACGGATGCCACCCGCGAGCAGGCGGCCCAGATCGCGCTCTTGGCCGACCTGTGGAAGCTGCCTCCCTTTGCCGCGCTCAAGCCGCTGCGGGAGCCTCGGCCCACCACCAAGGAGGAATGGGTGTATGCCCTGGGGCGGGGCCGAGGGGGCGACCCCGAGGCGGGACGGCGGGCCTTTTTCCACCCGGCGGGTGCGGGCTGCCTCAAGTGCCACACCATTCAGGGGCGGGGCGGGCGGGTGGGGCCCGACCTGTCCCGGGCCCCGGACACCATGAACCGCATGCAGATGGTGCTGTCGCTGTTGGAACCGAGTGCCGAGATCGCCCCGCAGTTTGTCGCCTGGACGATGGAGCTGCGCGACGGCCGGCAGCACACCGGCATGATCGTGCACGAAAACGAAGGGAAGACCGTGCTGGGAGATGCCGAGGGCCAGACCGTGATTCTCCCCACGGCCGAAATCGTCGAACGGATCCCGCAGAAAACCTCGGTGATGCCTGCCCAGCTCTACGACCGCATGACGCTGCAGGAAGTGCGCGACGTGCTGGCGTACCTGGTGAAGGGGAGTCGCTGAAAAAGGGGTCAGGTCCAATAGTGTTCGGCACGAGACGTGCCCGGGGTGAACACATCGATCTTGATTGAATTGTTGGATTTGGCACAACATTTGCGCCACTCCTCCAGAC
>JBKCTR010000442.1:0-17412 GCA_046318755.1 Planctomycetaceae bacterium | reverse complement strand
AAGCACACCCTCGCGACACCCACCAGACGGGTCGCCTGACCCGTTCCCGCGGCTCCACCACCGGTTCGCGAACGTCTCACATCCGTGAGCACCGGAGACGCTGCGCGCCGTCCGGGAGGGGGGACCTCTGTCCCCCCGTTCGTCGCGTAGGCTTCCAACCTGCGAGCCAACCCCCCCAATCCACATCCAACCACCGACCTGGGCCCAGACCCACCACAGCGGGCGGGCATGCCTCCGTGTGAGCCGTCCCCTGTGCGTCGATCCGCAACACACCGTTCCACCGGGCAGCGCACTCACTGGAATCGGAATTCCAACCCCTGCTTCCCGCGGATTTCGCAATCCGCACAATCACGATCCAAGCGACGGACCCACCCAGCGACACGGTCTTCGAACAGCCCCCGCCCAGCGGAATGGCTCGGACGGAGCCTCGCCCTCCCCGACGGTTACAACACAACACGGCCGCTACTCGGTTCCCCACTCCGGCAACAACGGATACCACGTCAACAGGCTCGACACCGTGATCGGGGACAATTCGACAAAACCGCGCCGCGCGAGGGCTGGGGAACCGGTGGCGCATTCCTTCTCCAGCACGTAATACCGGTTGTAACCGTCGCGGATCGCGTTGATCTCGTCCCTCGGAAACGCCTCGACAAACGCCCGCCACCGGCGGTTGAACTTGCCAAACGATTCCGCCAGCCGGTCCCAGGGAAGCTGCAATTGGCTGGTCGAGGTGGCCCGGGGGACCGGCACCTTGAGCCGGGGCTGCCACTGGGTTTGCAACTCGACCAGCGGCTGCGGATCGTGACCCGCCCCGGGAGAAATCGGCCAGCGCGACCAGTCTCCCAACGCCGCCGCAAACTGCCCGAGTCTCAACCGCGGCATCTCGAGCCATTCCTCCCGCTGGCGGGAACAGCGGGTGTGCAGCAGTTCGTCGGCCACCTCGACGGCCTTCGCCCGCCGCACAAACGCCGGGGCGTCAAACTGCGCGAGAATCTTGCGGACTTCGTTTCCCTCTCCCCCGACACTCATTCCGCCGTCCGCCCCGCCATCATTGGTTTCCCACCCAACGGTTTTTCACTTCGCTCTGGCATCGCGTCCCCTTTTCGCGCCTCACTGCCGCACGGGCAAGACGGGTGGCGGGGGGACATTTTCAAACGGGCGAAACAGCATCGCCATCGGCAAGAGCAACAGGGCGGTCGCCAGGAAGATGCGCCAGGTGTGGCTCCCCTGCTCTCCCCCCAGCAGCCAGGCAAACAGCCCGTACACCACCGCCGACAGCAAAATGGCGATCCAGTTCGACAGGTTCATCGCCCCGATCATCTGCCCCTTCTTGTCGGCCGGGGGACGGGACTGGAGGAAGACCTGCAAAGGCACGGCAAACATCCCGGCCGAGAGTCCGCAGATGAACAACGCCAACGCGGTCAGTGCGATGAAATCGAGCGGGGCGGCCAGCGACCCAACCAGGCCCATCAACACCAGACCGGCAATCATTCCCCAACTCCCCCAGCGCACCAATCGAAAGTCGGCCCTCTCGCCCGACATCCAGCCCCCCAGCACGCAGCCGACGGCAATCCCCAGCACCAGCGTCACCAGCATGAGACTGGTCTGCGTGTCGGAGAGTCCCAATTGCAGCTTGCCGTAGTCGTTCACGCTCGGCTGCACAATGCCCCCCACCAGCCAAAACACCGAAGACATCACCAGGGTGATCATCAAGGGGCGGTCGGCGAAGATCAGCCGCAGCATGTCGCGGCTGACCAACAGACTGTCCCGGTTGATCTGCAGGGCGGGATTCGCCGGGGGGGTGGGCCGGACCAGCAGTGCACTCAGCAGTCCCGACCCCGCGACCAGCACATAGACCAGCCCCACCGCCAGCAGGGAATCGGGGATGAGGTGTTGCTTCAACACCCCGGCCAGAGCCTGGCCGAAGATGATCGCCAGGAACGTGGTCATCAGAAAGACCCCGTTCGCCGCGGGAAGGTTTTTCTCGCGCAGAATCTCGGGCAAGATGCCGAACTTCGAGGGGCCGAAGAACGCACTGTGGGTCCCCATCAAGAAGAGCACGGCGAAGATCGCATAGAGGTTGTGGGTGTTCGCATTGCGCCACAGCGAGAGGGTTCCCAGTATCACAATCCCAATCTCGGCCAGCTTGCAGAGCACCACGATGCGGCGCTTGCTGTAACGATCGGAAAGATAGCCGGCGAACCCCGAAAAGAGCACGAAAGGGAGTGCGAACAGACCCATGGCGGTGCTCTGCTGATCGCCCGTCTCCATCTGCTTCGCGTAGTCAATGCAGGTCAACAGGGCGACCTGCTTGAACAGGTTGTCGTTGAAGGCCCCCAGCAACTGCGTCGTCAGCATTCCCAGGAACGACCAGTCGCCCCACATCGATTCGGGCAGATCACAGCGCGGAACAACCGCGGGGGGGGAAGTGTCGCTTTCAGACATGCCGGGCTCGGGACAGAGAACACACGCGGCGGCGCTCCACCCCGGAACGCTACAAACCAAAGAGTGACGCCGCGACCGGGACCGCCAGACTGGTGCGGCCCAACTTGGGACGGAGCTCTTCGCCAGACAATACCACCCGCCGCGCGGGTCCGCGAGGGGAGCGCATCGCGGCCGCCGGGCCCGGCGGCGCGCCGCAACGGGCCCCCCTGCCTCGACCAACCGCGACTGCCCGCGCGGGTCGCGCGGCGGACGGAACTGCGACGAGTCGAGCGGCTCGCGGGCATTCGTCAGGCCGTGCCGTTTGCTGAAGACCTTGAAGGTCTGGGCGATCTGGTCAGCGACCAGGCCCGTCCCCTTCATCCGGCTGCCAAACCGCGGATCGTTGAACTTCCCTTCGCGGGCATTCCGCAGCAGCGCCTCGACCCGGGGGGCTTGGGTGGGGTAGTTCCGATGCAGCCAGTCGCGGAAGACCGGTTCGACCGAGTGGGGGAGCCGCAGCAGCGTGTAACTGGCCCAGCGGGCCCCCGCTTCGGCCGCCGCCGCCAGCAATGCGGGAATTTCGGAATCGTTGAGCCCGGGGATGATCGGGGCAGTCAGCACCCGCACCCGCACTCCCGCGGCCGCCAGTTCGCGAATCGCCCGCAGCCGGGCGGCGGGGGTGCTGGTGCGCGGCTCCATGACCCGGGCGAATTCCGGATCGAGCGTGGTGAGGCTGAGCGAGACCTCGACCAGGTTGTGTTGGGCCAGTTGCGACAGCACGTCGAGGTCGCGGAGGATCAACGCGTTTTTGGTGATCAACGAAACCGGCTGGCGGGCTTCCCAGGCCACTTCGAGACAGCCCCGGGTGAGGCGAAACCGCCGTTCCGCCGGCTGGTAGCAGTCGGTGACACCCGAAAAGGTGATCGGCTCCCCCTGCCAACCCGGGCGACAGAGGAACTCGCGGAACAGTTTGGGGGCCCGCTCCTTCACCAGCAGTTGCGTCTCAAAATCGACTCCCCCATTGAACCCCAGGTATTCGTGATAGGGCCGGGCGTAGCAGTACGAACATCCATGCTCGCAGCCGCGATAGGGATTGAGGCTGTACCGGAAAAAGACATCGGGACTGTCATTCTCGGAGACGACCGATTGGCTGGCATCGGCGAGAAACCGGGTGGGCTGGCGGCGTTCCCCGGGCCGTTCGTCGGGCTGATCTTCGAAGTATTCGGGATCGGGGACCGCCACAATCGGCAGGAAGCGATTCTGCGGAGACAGACCACTCCCGCGTCCCGGACTGGGTTGGGCAAGAGGATCGAGGGGAAACGACGGATCAGCCATGAAATCACATTAGTATTCGGCAGTATACTTCACAAGGTGGGAGCTGCGTCGCAGGATAGTTCTCTAGCACGTCTCCCGACGTTGCGGTTGCGCGTGGCAACCGCCGGGTGCGGAGCGGCTTTGGGCATGATGTCGGAAGGTTTCCATGACGGGATACACGGTTCACACCGGTTCAACCGAGGCGTTTTCGGAGGGTTTTGACCGCATTTTCGGTGCGGGGGGTGGGACAGGGGCCAAGCCGGCCGCGGCGAAGAAGGCCGCCCAGAAAAAGGCTGACCAGAAGAAGGCTGACCAGAAGAAGGCCGCCCAGAAGACCCCTGCCGTGAAGGGGGCCCAGAAAAAGACCAAGGCGGCGAAAAAGACAAAGGCCGCCAAAAAGACAAAGACGGCGAAGAAATAGATCTGGGGGTCAGGCCAGGCCGCGCGGGCTTGCGCGGCCTGGCCTTTTGCGGCGTGGGGGGGGAGAGCCCACGTCCGTCGGCTGCTGGTGGCCCGCCGCGCGACTTCCGAAAGAACTCGCGGCCGGACCGCGCCGCAGTGGTTGGGAGGGGGGCGATTTCGCGGGAACCTTCTGGTTTCCCAAGGCGTCTGTCTGGTAGCATACAGGTGGTTCCTGAACATCCTGGAGTTGATGGATGAGTGTCTCTCCCGCGTCCGACCGGCTGTCACTTCCCGAGTCACTCGCCCAGCAGTTGCAGCACTTCCGCCGTTCGGTCTGGAAGGTCAAGCTGATTGAGGCGGTCTGCGGCGCTCTCTTGGGTCTGCTGGCCGCCTGGCTGGCCCTGTTTGTGATCGACCGGTTGAGCGATCCCCCCGCGTGGGTGCGGTGGCTGTTGTTCGCCGGGGTCGTGGCGGGCATCGCTCTGGTTCCCCAGGCGTTGCGCCGCTGGGTCTACGGGCACCGGCACTTCGAGCAGCTCGCCCGGTTGATTGGCCGGAAGTTCCCTTCCCTGGGTGATCAGTTGCTGGGGGTGATCGAGCTCACCCAGAACGATCTCGAGCAACATCGGTCGCGGGCGTTGTGTGAGGCGGCGATCCGGCAGGTGGCCGAGGAATCGTCGAAGCGGGACTTCAACCACGCGATTCCCCAACCCCGCCACCGTCTGGCGCTGAAGCTGCTGGCGGGGGGAGCGGGGGTGGCGGCCCTGTTGGCGGCGATCTTTCCCGCGGCGGCCGCCAATGCCTGGGCCCGCTTGCTGGCCCCCTTTGGTGCAAGTCCCCGATACACGTTTGCCGCTGTCCGCCCCCTGCCCGAACAGGTGGTGGTCCCCCACGGCGAATCCTTCGCGCTGACCGCCGAGTTGCAGCCCGAAACCGTTCGCCATCCCGACGCGGGACAGGTGCAGTTGGGCAGCCAACTCCCCGTCGATGCCTCCCGGCGTGACGACCGGTATGTCTTCGAGTTGCCCGCGCAATTGGAGCCGGGCAAGTTGGCACTCTCGATTGGCGACTACCGGCAGTCGGTGCAGGTGCAGCCGATGGCCCGGCCCGAACTGACCGCCGTGCAGGCCACGGTGAAACTGCCCGAGTACCTGCAGCGTCCCGAGCCGGTCCAGAAAGATCTGCGGGGGGGCGCGCTGGCGCTGGTCAAGGGAAGCGAAGTGAGCTTCGCCGCCACCGCCAGCCGGCCGCTGGACGCCGTGACGATCGACGGTGCGACAGTCTCTCCCATCGCAGGGGCCAGCCACACGCCGCAGTATCCGGTCGAGGCGAATCGCCGGCTGTCGCTGGAGTGGCGCGATGCCTATCAGTTGGCGGGGCGGGAACCGTTTGTGATTTCGGTCACCGCCCGGGACGACGAAGCTCCCGCGTTGGCGGTCGAAGATCTCCCCCGGCAGAAGATCGTGCTCGACTCGGAAGGGTTGAACTTCAAGCTGCGGGCCCAGGACGACTTTGGGGTGGCTCGCGTGGGGATGGAATGGAAGTCGGCCGAGAACCAGACGGTCGAAAAGCCCGCCCAGGGAGAGAAAATTCTGGGTGCGGGGGGACCAACACGGGATGTGTTGGATCTGGCGGGGTCGTTCTCGGCCAAGTCGCTGGGAATTGATCCGCAGGTGCTGGAAGTGCGGTTGTTTGTCGAAGATTACCTGCCCAACCGGCCACGGGTCTATTCGCCGACCTACACGCTGTACGTGTTGAGCCCCGAAGAGCACGCCATCTGGGTGACCGAGCAACTGCACAAGTGGCATCGGCAGTCGCTGGAAGTACGGGACCGCGAGCTGCAATTGCATGAGACCAATAAAGAACTGCGGTCGCTGACGGCGCAGCAGCTTGATGAGACCGAGAATCGCCGCAAGCTCGAGAACCAGGCCTCGGCCGAGAAGGCCAATGGCCGGCGACTCGATGCCCTGTCGAACGCCGGTGAAGAGTTGCTGCGGCAGGCGTCGCGCAATCCCGAGCTGGGGGTGGGGCACCTCGAGAAGTGGGCCGAGATGCTGCTGGTGCTCAAAGACATCTCGTCGAACCGGATGCCCTCGGTGGCCGACCTGCTGAAGCAGTCGGCCCAGGCCCCACAGCAGGCGTCGGCGGGGCAGCCCAAGCCCCCGGCACCCCAGGCGGGGCAAAACCGCAACACGCAGTCGGGGCCGGGCGCACCGTCGCAACCCAGTCCCCCCAAGCCAGCCGTCCCGACGGTGGTCGATGCGGAAAGTCAGCAGCAGCCTCCCGATCCCAACGCCCCGGCCAATCCCTCGGGACCGAAGAAGGGGGGCAGTTCCACCCTGCGGCTCCCCACCACGACAGTCTCGGGGGCGAAGTCGAAGCCGGGAGGTGACAAACCTCCCGCCAATGAGTCGCTCGACGAGGCGGTTGAGGAACAGCGCGACTTGCTGGCCGAGTTCGACAAGATCTCGGAAGAGCTGAACAAGGTTCTGGCCAACCTCGAGGGGAGCACGCTGGTGAAGCGGCTGAAGGCGGCGTCGCGCAAGCAGTACGACATCGCCGGTCGGCTGGGGGACCAGGTGAGCGTGACGTTTGGACGCCGCGGCAACGTGGCCGACGACAAAGCCAAGCGGGTGCTGGGTGAAATGTCGGTGCAGGAATCGGCGAGCAGCCAGGATCTCTCGACCAGCATGGATGACCTGCAGACGTATTTCGAACGCCGTCGGCTCGCCAAGGTCCGCACGCTGCTCGACGAGATGCGGAAGGTCGATGTGGTGGGGAACCTGCGGACGCTGGCCGACGAACTGCGGTTGTCGAGCGGGCTGGCGATTGCCCAGGCCGAGTATTGGTCCGACAATCTCGACCGCTGGGCGGACGACCTGGTGGATGCGGCCAAGGGGGGCGATTGCCCAGGCTGCAAGTCACGCGGCAGCCTGCCGCCGTCGATCGTACTGGAGGTGATGCAGATTCTGGAGGCCGAGGTGAACCTGCGGGAGGAGACCCGGGTGGCCGAGCAGGCGAAGCCCGCCGTCCCCGCGGCCGAACACCGCAACGAGGCGGAGTTGCTGTCGAAGACCCAGTCGGTGCTGCAGGACCGCTCGATTAAAGTCCGCGAGCGGATTGCCGAGCTGCCTGAAGCGCAGGAACTGTTCGGCAAGGAACTGGCCCTGATGCAGAAGGTGGCCGAGGTGATGGGGGAGGCGACTTCGATCTTGTCGCAGCCCAACACCGGGAACCCTGCCATGGCCGCCGAGACCGAGGCGATTGAGCTGTTGCTGGCGACCCGGCGGATCAAGCCGGGTGGCGGCGGCGGCGGCGGCTCGACCCCGGGAGGTGGGGGAACGGGCACCACCAAGGATGCCGCCATCGCGTTGCTGGGACGCGGGCTCAACGAGAAGGAAGTGCGGGAGGATCGGGGCGTGACCGCGTCGTCGGGCGAAGCGGGCCAGGTGTTGCCCGAAGAGTTCCGCAGCGGACTGGATGAGTATTTCAACCGGATCGATTCGAAGTAGTGCTGGAAGGTCAGACCGGTGCGAACTGCCCCCCCGGCGGACCACCACCGACGATGCTTCCCCATCGAGTTGAGTCCCTGGTTCCTGCCGATTGGCCTGTTGCCATGTTGCTGCGACATGTGGTGTGCGGAGGATGGATCCTGGCGGCGACCTGGGGGGCCGGTCCCGCCTGGGGTCAGCGTGACGCCCCGGTTCCACCCGTCGAAGAGGTGGTGGATCGGCCGGCGGTGACGCTCGATGGCGAAGGGGATGTCGTCGATGTCGTGGTCGTCGAGGGTGAACCGGGCGTGGTCTTGCAGGTGATCGAAGCGGGCGCCGTGCCGGCCAGGGTGCAGGTGCGCGGCGTCGTCCAGGTGGTGCAGGAGGCCGCGGCGCAGCCTGTGCCTGACCAGGCCGTCGAGGCGGCCGTCGCCCGGACTCCCGACCCCGATGCTGAGCTCCGCCAGCAGACAGCCGAGAAACTGCGGCAGCGGATCGACGTGCGGATCAACAACAAAGATCTGAAGTCGGCGCTGGACGAATTGGCCGCCGCGCACGGGTTCGAGTACCGGTTCGATCCGGAATCGCTCGAACAGACCGGGGTCAAGCCCGAGCAGGCGCAGGTGGGGCTGAATGTGCGGCGGCAGCCCCTGGTGGGAGTGCTGCGCGAGATCCTGCAGGGGCATGGGCTGCAGTTCGGACTGGAGGGAGCGGTGGTGGTGATTGTGGCCCAGCCCAAACTCCCCGAGGGAGTGCGGCGGAAAAAGGCTCGGGCGAGTGCTCCCATCGAAAAAGTGGTGCTGGGCAATGTGCTGGTGAGTGATGACCGGGAGGCGGAGCCTGCCGCGAAGCCAATCAACATCCAGGTGGAAATCCCCCCGCCGGGGATCAACGCGAATCAACGCAAGCAGGCGCGCGACCAGCAGTTCGAGAGTTTCAGGCAGATGTTTGGTGCCCAATGGAAGAATGAGGTGGGCACCTGCCTGGGCCTGGGCGAGTTCACGGCGCCGCAGAAGAAGGCGATTCGAGACGCGGCTCAAAAAGCGTTCGACAAGCTGGGGGGTGAATGGGCCGACGGACAGGTGGGCATGATGTTTGGCGCAGCCCGGCCGGGAAATGCCGAGAATCGGTCGCCCGACGTGCGCGGTGCGGTGCAGCGGGCCATTCTGAAGGTCTTGCGCGAGATGCCGGATCCCGAGCGGGCCGGGCTGTATGAACAGGAA
Source organism: Planctomycetaceae bacterium (assembly GCA_046318755.1). GTDB lineage: Bacteria > Planctomycetota > Planctomycetia > Planctomycetales > Planctomycetaceae > UBA10511. Next base: position 8,558 of record JBKCTR010000442.1, on the reverse strand, counting down.
TCGGCCAACCGGACCGCCCAACGTCAGCGGGCGACCATTCTCAACCTGGTGTCTCAGGTGGACTCCCGCGTGACGCTGTCGCCCAGGCAGCGGGAGGAATTGGAGGCCCTGCTGACCAAAGAGTGGCAGCCCCATTGGGTGCGGGCCCTCGAGTTTCTGCAGTGGGATGGCAACAACGTCTTTCCGAATTTGCCGGCGGGATCGGTCGAAAAACTGCTGTCGGAACCCCAGGCCAAGATCTGGCAGGGGCTGCAGCGGATTGATCTGAACAACATCTGGGGCGGGGGCTTCAACTTCTTCAACCAGCCACAACTGGCCGAGGGAGAGGAAGCCGCCGCCGGCGGCGAGCAGGTGCCGGTGGATGTGCAGATCCAGGTGGTCCCCGCGGTCGACGATGTGCGCTTCGAAGTCCAGCCGGAGGAGGAATAAGTCATGCCGAGTCCCTTAGAGACCGTTCCCGTGTGGAACCGTCGCGTTCGGCCTCTGGTCGTCTGGGCACTGAGCTGGGGCGGGCTGGGCTTGGGCGGGCTGGGCTGGGGGCTGGCCGATCGCCTCGGCGCCCAGCAGCTCCCGTTGCGAGTCTTCCAGATCCAACAGGGAGTCGAAGTCGAAGTCGCCGACGAAGAACCCAACGACGAAGAGAATCCCCAGCCCCAGGAACAGAACTTCTTCATCGACGAATCGAACTTCGAGAACTGGATCTGGCAGGGGGCGGCCACCACGCTGGAGGCGGGACGAGACCGGTTGCAGACGCAGTTGGAGATCGAACTGGCCGATCTGGAGCAGACCTGTCAACTGACTGAGAATCAACGCAAAAAGCTGGTGCTGGCCGGGCGACTCGACATCCAGCGATTTCTCGACCGGTACAGCGCGCTGCGTCGCAAATTCCTGAAGATCCGCACCGACCAGAATGCGATGAATGCCTTCTGGGGCGAGATGAGTCCCCTGCAGCAGCAGATTCAATCGGGGCTGTTTGGTAACGACTCGCTCTTGCGGGGGGTGATCTCCAAGACTCTGTCCGCCGAACAGAATCAGCAGTTTGAAGCCGCCTCGCTGGAACGGCGGATGTATCGCATGCGGGCCAAACTGGAATTGCTGCTGGTGGCCGCCGATGAGGGCATGGGACTGCGGCGCGAGCAACGCGAACGGCTGCAGGCGCTCTGCCTTGCCAATCTCAAGCCCGCCCGCCGCAACAGCCCCTACGACACCCATGTGGTGATGTACCAGTTGGCGTTGATTCCCGACCAGAAAGTGGCGGACATCCTGAATGAACGCCAGATGAAGTTCTGGAAGCAGTCGATGGCTCAGTTTGGAGTCAATGGCGGGATGATCAACTTTCTGAAGCAGAATGGGGTCTGGCCCGAGGGGCTGGAGGTCTCCCTGCCGGCCGAGCTCAATCCCGCCCAACCGGTTGAAGAGGAGGTCCCCCAATGACAACCAGTCGCTGGTGCCGGGAGTGGTGCCGAGAATGGTACCGGTTCTGCTGCCTGGGGCTTGTGGTGATCCCTGCGCTGATCAGTCCCCCCGCCGTTCGGGCGCAAAACCCGCAATTGCGGATTGGCGAGGCGGTTCCCCGCGATGTGCGCGAAATGTACGACCGGGGCCTGCAATTCCTGGTCAGTACCCAGACCGACAAGGGGGACTGGCAAGGGGCAAGTGACCAGGGGCCCGGAGGAACCGGGTTGTGCCTGATGGCATTCCTCGCCTCGGGCGAAGACCCCAACTACGGGCTCTACACCACCCAGATTCGCAAGGCGCTGCGGGCGATCATCCGCGACCAGAATGCCGAGACCGGCTACCTCGGGAACAGCATGTACCACCACGGGTTTGGCATGCTGGCCCTGGCCGAAGCGTATGGCGTGGTCGACGAGCGGGTGTTGTGGCCCAACGAGAAAGCCCCCCGCTCGCTGGGGGTGGCGCTGGAACTGGCAGTACGGGCCGCCATCACCTCGCAGAAGAAGAATCCCCTGGGAGCCTGGCGCTACTCGCCCGACTCCACCGACGCCGACACGTCGGTCTCTGGCTCGGTGCTGGTCGGCCTGCTGGCGGCCCGCAATGCGGGCATCGAAGTGCCCGATGAGGCGATCGACAAGGCGATTGGCTACTTCAAACAGATGACGTCGGCCTCGGGGCAGGTCGCCTATTCGGGACTCGGCTTCGACGACTCGCTCGCCCGCGTGTCGATCGCCACGCTGGTCTATTCGGTCTCGCGCCGCAAAGACCTGGTGGAATACAACCACACGCTCGACTTTCTGAAGCAGCGATTGGAGCAGCAGGCCCCGAACTGGGCCGAGTACACCCGCTACTACCAGGCTCAGGCCCTGTTCCAGGGCGATGTCGACACCTGGGAGAAATGGAACAAACTGCTGATTCGCCAGCTCAAGCAGATGCAGAGCACGAACGGCAGTTTCAAAGGACAGATGGGGGGTCCTTCGATCGACACCTCGCTCTCGTTGCTGGCCCTGGCCCTCAATTACCGCTTCCTGCCAATCTACGAACGATGATGGTTTTTCCTGGAAGAAAGGGGGGCCCGGCCCCCCGTGCGGCAACGCTGGGCCTGGCGCTGCTGGCGGGTGTGCTGACCGGATTCCTCCCGGAATGGCTCCCCCCCCAGGTGGCTGCCGACGAGCCCTCCCGCACTGGCGAGGCGCGTTCGGGAATTGTCGAGCTGCGCGATGGCAGCCTGCTGCGGGGCGACTTCGTGCCGTCGACAGATGCGAGCCACCTGGCCTGGCAGTCGGCGAGCTTTGACAGTCCGTTTCAGTTGCGGCTGTTGGCGGTGAACGCCGTGCATTTCCCTGTCCCCGCCTCTCTGGAGACCCCCGACCTCCCCGCCCCGGGCGGGTGGGGTGTCGAATTGCAGGGGGGGGGCCTGCTCTGGGGAGAACTGCTCTCGATCGACGACAAATCGGTCCGGCTGCAGGTCGCGGGAAATGAGCAACCGCTGGTGATTGATCGCCCCCTGGTGGAACGCATCGCCCGACCGCAGGCCGATCTCGGTCTGGTTTTCACGGGCCCCCGCGGCCTCGACGGCTGGACGCAGACCGAACCCCCGGGCCAGCCCATCTTCCGCGATGAGGCGGGCCAACTGGTGGCCCAGGGTGAAGGGATCCTGGAATCGACCTTTCCCCTGCCGCAACAGGTCACCTGCGACCTGGAACTCTCGTGGCGCGGCGCACCGGCCTTCACCTTCGAGCTGGGCTGCGACATGAAGACCCCCCAGCGACGTGGCGGCCTGCGGATCGAGGCGGTGCAGAACACCCTCGTCGCGGTCCGCGAGTTGGCTGGGGATGCCGACCTCGTCCCCCTGCAGTCACTCGAACCGGGATCGGGGCGGCTGCAATTGAAGCTCTTGATGTCGCAGGATCCGCCGCGGATGCAGGTCTATTCGATGACCGGCCAACAACTGGCCAACCTGCAGGTGACCGGCCGGGTCGAGGGCCCCTGGGGAGTGCGGGTGGTGAACCGGTTTGGGGGGAACACCCGACTGGAACGCCTGCGAATCACCGGTTGGGACGGCAGCCCCCCCCGCGAGATCGAGTCGACGAAGACCCGCGTGTATCGGACGAATGGGGAGATTGCCTATGGATCGATCGACTCCCTGCAAGATGGGCAACTGACGGTCTCCGTGGATGGCGCCGCCAGCACGCTCCCTCTGACCGAGTTGGCTTCCCTCGTGTTGAATGCCTCATCGGGTGAAGTCCCCGAAGGGATCTCGGTGGGAACCCTGAATGGATCGCGGCTGACCGGACTCCTGGTGGGAATCTCGGACCGCGACGTGACCTTGGCCGCCGCGGGAATCTCCCCCGCCGTCCGGATTCCCCGGTCCGAACTGCGGACGCTGTTGGTCCCCGACAGCCTGAAGGCCGAGGAACCGCCCCCCGCCGGGCGCCTCGGGACCCTGCAGTTGACCGACCAGTTCCTGCGTGGCTGGCTGGTCGAGACCAGTGGCGCCGCGGAACGCGGGGCCTTGCGATTCCAACCCTCCGGCAGCGATTCCAGTGCCCGCCTGAAACCGACGGAATCAGGCCGTCTGGTGTATGCCGAGCCTCCGCCACCCCCACCCCGGACGGAACAGGAGCAACGGGTCCGGCGTTTGGGGGGGGTGCGCGTGGTGCCGGCCCCCGGCATCGGAGGCGCGGCCCTGGACGCCTTGCAGGCCCTGGCCGGTCGGTTCACCGCTCCCAAGGGCCCCCCCGCAAAACCCCAATTGCACCTGCGCACGGGAGATACCATCACCTGCGAAACCGCGGGGGTCGACGAGCAGGGGGTGGTGTTGACCAGTCCCAGCATTGAGGCCCGGCATGTGCCGCACGACCGGGTGAAACTGCTGGAACTGGTGCCCGGCAAACCCGAAGATGTGAAACTGGCCAAGGCCCGCAAAGAGCGGCTGTTGACGCTGCCCCGCATGCAGCGGCCCAACCCCCCCACCCAGTTGGTGCGGTCGACCTCGGGAGATTTTCTGCGCGGGCGCGTCACGTCGCTCGACAACAACACCCTGAAGCTCGAAGTGCGGCTCGACAACCGCGAAGTCGCGCGCGACCTGGTCTCGCACATCTTCTGGCTGCACCCCGATGAACTCGATGACAAGGCCGCGGGCCAAGCGGGTGCTGGGGACAACCCGGTTCAGCGGGTCCAGGCGCATCGGCACGATGGCTTCCGGCTGACGTTTGTCCCCCGCGAATTCCAGGGGGGAGTGTTGACCGGGGACAGCGACGTGCTGGGGGTCTGCCGGGCCGAGATTGACAAGATGGATGAGCTGATCATCGGGGGGGGCATCGAACAGGCGGTGGCCCAACTGGCCTATCATCGCTGGCGGCTGCGAAACGCGCCGGATCCGAAATTCGTGAATGACGACGGTGGCTCGGACGGCGGCACAGGGGGGGGTGAAGAGTCTCCCTTGGTGGGCAAACCCGCCCCCGACTTCAAGCTCGCACTGCTGTCCGGAGGTGAGTTCCAACTCGCGGCCCAGAAGGGAAAGATCACCGTACTCGACTTCTTCGCCACCTGGTGTGGGCCGTGCGTCAAGGCGATGCCCCTGGTCGAACAGGCGGTGCACAGCTTCCCCCCCGAGAAGGTCCAGTTGGTGGCGGTCAACCTGCAGGAACAGCCCAAGCAGATCGAAGCGCTGCTCAACCGGCATCAACTCGATGTGACGGTGGTTCTGGATGTGGATGGGGTGGTGGCCGAAAAGTACCAGGCCTCGGCCATTCCCCAGACGGTGATTGTGGATGCCGACGGGAAGCTCGTGCGGCTGTACGTTGGGGGTGGCCCCGATCTGGGGGACCAGATCAAGCAGGCGGTGCAGGAACTGCTCGACGCGCCGCCGAAATAAAGCCGCGCCTCACGGTCCTCTGGCTGGCCGCTCATTCCAGCGTCTGTCTCACGCTCGCAACGAGTCGCGGTTGCGGCGCATTGAACTGGCTGGAAGGGAACTGGCTGGAAGGGAACGGGCTGGCGGGGGACGGGCGACGGGACGTCAGGGGGATCGTTCAGACGAACTGGGGGCGGGGTCGGGCAGCACCGGGCCATCCCACTTGCCGCCGAACATCCAACCCTTGCGCCAGAAAAAGTAGAACTGGCCGGCGGAGATGAGGATCATCAGCAGGATGCACAGGGGATAGCCGACGTACCACCGCAACTCGGGCATGTTGAAGGGCGAACTGTCGGGATCGAAATTCATCCCGTAAAGCCCGGCGATGAAGGTCAGCGGAATGAACAGCGTGGAGATGACCGTCAGCACCCGCATCACCTCGTTCATGCGGTTGCTGACACTCGAGAGATACAGGTCCATCAGGTCGGAACAGATCTCGCGATAGGTCTCGACCAGGTCGATGATCCGGACGGCATGGTCGTACACATCGCGCAGATAGAGGCGGGTGTCGTTGTCGAAATTGGGGACATCGTCACGCACCAGCACGTTGAGCGCTTCGCGCTGGGGCCAGATCGAACGGCGGATCGTCAGCAGCTCACGTTTGACACTGTGGACCTCGGCAATCGCATTGCGGTCGGGGGCGAGAATGATGCGGTCTTCGAGCGTCTCCAGCCGTTCGCCAAAGGCCTCGAGCACCGGGAAGTAATTGTCGACCACGGCATCCAGCAGCGAGTAGGCGAGGTAACCCGGGCCGGCTTCACGAATACGGGTCACCTTCCGGCGGATCCGCTCGCGGACCGAGTGGAGACAGTCCCAGCCGGCCCGTTCCTGGAACGAGACGACGAAATTGGGTCCCACAAACAGACTGATCTGTTCGGGTTCCAGCGATTCCCCCAGCCGGACCATCCGCGACACCAGGAAGGTCCGGTTGCCGAACGGTTCCACCTTGGCCCGCTGATGGACGTTGACCACATCCTCCATCGCCAGGGGGTGCAAGTCGAACAGCGTGGCCAACTGCATCAGGATGGCCAGGTTCCCCAGCCCGTCGACATTGACCCAGACCACGGGATAATGCCCGAGGAACTTCCGGATCTCAGACACCTCTGCGAGATCTTTCTCGACGTAGTCATCCCGGCCATAGGCCAGGATGTGCAGTGTCGACGGAGGCGCTTCGGGATCGACCGTGACCGTGCCCGGCGGGGTCCCGGGAACCGTGCGTCGCCGCGTGCGATGCCGATGATGTTGCTTCCGTCGAACCACAGCAGAGACTCCCGCAAATACCGTCTGATTGGAACCGGTGAGACAAGTCAGGCGAGGATCTCGGTGACCACCCGACCGGCGACATCAGTCAGCCGGTAATCGCGCCCGGCATGCCGGTAGGTGAGGCGTTCGTGATCGAGCCCCAGCAGATGGAGGATCGTGGCATGCAGATCGTGGGTGTGAACGGCCCCGCTGGCGGGCAGGATGCCATGCTCGTCCGACTGACCATGCACGAAACCTCCTCGCACGCCCCCGCCGGCGAGCCACGAGGTGAACACGAGGTTGTGATGCTCGCGGCCGGGATGATCGGCCGTTTGATGGAACGACGTCCGGCCGAACTCGGTGGTCCAGACCACCAGCGTCCGGTCGAGCAGCCCCCGCTGCTTGAGGTCGGTCAGCAATCCGGCGATCGGCTTGTCGATCGCCTTCGAGAGCCGCTCGTGGTCGGCCATGTTGCCGTGCGAGTCCCAATTGTTGCTCGACCCCACATCAATCAGCTCCAGAAAGCGGACCCCGCGCTCGACCAGCCGGCGGGCCACCAGGCATTGCCAGCCGAATCCCGAGGTCGCCCCGCGTTCGAGTCCATACAGGGCATGGGTCGCCTCGGTCTCCTGCGACAGATCAAATGCCTCGGGGGCCTCCCGCTGCATGCCAAACGCCGTCTCAAAACTGCGGACCCGCGCGTCGAGGGCCAGGTCGGCCGACCGGCGTTCGAGATGCTTCCGGTTCAACTGCCCCAGCAGCTCCAGTTCCAGCCCCTGCAGGTCGGGAGCCGGGCCGCGCGGTTTCAGATTCGGCAACGGCTCGGGACCGGGAATGACATGCGTCCCCTGGTGACAGGCGGGAAGAAAGTCACTCCCCCACGTCTGGGCCCCGGCATACGGAGCCGCGGGAGCCAGCACCAGGACCGACGGCAGAGTGCGGTTGGGGGTCCCCAATCCGTAGCTGACCCACGCCCCCGCGCTGGGTCGGGCGAACTGGGCCGAGCCCCCATGGGCGGCCAGGGTCGCCTTGTCATGCCCGTCACTGTCGCAGTGCATCGCGTTCAGCAGGCAGACGTCATCAATCACCCCCGCCAGGTGCGGAAACAATTCGCTCACCCAGATTCCGTTCTGGCCATGCTGGGTGAACTTGTAGCGGGGCTTGATGAGGTAGCGTTCAAACTGCCCCGGCTTGTTCAGCCAGCGCGACGCGGTGATCTTCTTGCCGTGGTCGGCGATCAACTGTGGCTTGTAGTCGAAGGTGTCGACATGCGACGTGCCTCCCGTCGAGTACAGAAAGATCACCCGGTCGGCCCGCGGCGCGAAGTGCGGTTCCCGGGGAGCCAGCGGATCGTTCGCCGCAGCGGCCTCCTCCGCGATCAGTCCGGCCAGCGCGAGGGCACCAAATCCGCCCGAGGCCCGCTGCAGGAACTCGCGGCGTGTGACGGGAGGCATCGGCATGATTTCAGGATCCGGGAAGAGGGGGTTGAGGCGGACCAAAGTCTGAGGTCGGGAACGGGCCGGTTCCCCAACTCAGTCGACCGACAGAAACGCATTGCCGGTCAGCAGCACCCGGGCAAAGGCCTGCCAGGCGGCCGCCTCGCGATCGGCCGGTGCGGTTTCGGCCGGCAGCCGGGAGGCGTACTGCGCGAGAAACCGGGAGGTCATCTCGAGTTCTGCATCATCCGCCTCCCGCCCGTGCGCCGCTTCGATCATCTGCCGGGCCCGCTCGGTCGGGGCGAGACCGGGGAGTGCCGTGCGGGCGGCGAACGCCGACGCCTGCTCATGCACGAACGGGGAGTTCATGAGGTACAGCGTCTGCGTGGGGGTGACTGTCGGCAACCGCTGCGCCACGCTCTGGTTCGGATCGGCCGAGTCGAACAACGCCAAAAACGGATGGCGGCGGTTTCGCTGCTGCAGCAGGTACAGGCTGCGATGATTCG
>JBKCTR010000441.1:0-3619 GCA_046318755.1 Planctomycetaceae bacterium | reverse complement strand
CTCCCAGCCAGGGTCGTAGGCCCTGGTGGCGCGTCCCACCTCCACACCATCCGGCCCAACGGGCCCACCGTTCTTCGAACCGCGCGGGCCATGAGAGGAATTGTTGGCCCGTTGGGCCGGCACATGTCGTTGGGGGTCTTTCCCGGCCCGATGGGCCGGGCTGGGGGAACGGCTGGCCCTTTGGGCCGGATCGGGCCGGACGGCCGGGGGTTGGTGTGGGGCCTGTCCGATCCGGGTTGTTCTCTGCGCATCCGGGCGGGTGTTTTCGGATGAATGCCCCCCCGCCGTCCTGTGTCTGGGCCCGGTCGGACGATGTGCTCAGAGGGATACCCAGCGGAGACGGGGGCTGGGCCGGTTCATTGTTGTTCTCTGCCCATTGGGGCGGGTGTTTTCGGATGAATGCCCACCGGGCGGACACGGAGGTCCGCGCTCCCGCCATCTTGAATCTGTCCCTGGACGGATGGGGGAATGGGCCGGGTTTTCCTCTTTCAACAACGCCAAGACACCGCGAGATCGGGAGCAGGAGGGGCCACCCTTTGTTGGGCCTTTGTTGGGCGAGCTTGCGGGGATTGGTGCAAGTCGATGTTTGGATGAGGGTTATGCTGATTGAGTGGATTCACGGTCGGACGTTGCCTGGGAAACGTCCCAGGCGACCGTGTTGGGCTGAACCCCGAAACGTTGGCTTAATCACGATCGCCCTTCAGGCACGAGGCCTAACTCCCCCCTGTTGTCATCACGCTTGGCCGTGATGGACAGATCCCTCCCCCGACCCCTCCTCTCTCGAATCTTCAGCCCGGCGATGGACCTGTTGGCCGTTGACCGGTTGGCATCCCGCCTCACCCGGGTCGACAGCCAGCGTGGTCAGGTTGATTCGTCCCCATTCGACGATCCAGGCCGGGGTCGGACTGGGCCAGTCGGAATCCTCGAAGGGTGATCAGCGTTGTCCCTCGGCCCCGCGATTCCTCTGGTGGCGAGAGTGATCCAGCCAGCGGTGGAAGTCACCCATGAGACGGGACGCGGTGAATTCATCTATGGGCCGGGACGCTGTGCTTTGCGGGAAAACAACCCTGAAAGCGGAGCCTGCTGCCGAAGCGACAGTCTGTCAGCACGGGCGTACCCTGCCCGATGGCCCCACGGTTCGCAACGCCCTCTCAACAACAAAGTGACGAATCCGCCGAAACGAGGGATGAATCGGCGTTTTTTTGTCTTGGATGGGGCGATTTGTCTGGTACGCTGCAGGAATGCAGAGATTTGTCTCCCTCCCTCCGCGAGACTCCCTCTTCGACGGGGCCCCCGAACAGGACCGGCGCGGGGCGGAGGCCGATCGCCCCGAACTGCGTTTCTGGCTGGCCCAAATGCTGTTTTGGGGAGTGGTCGGCCTGACGCATGGATTCGTGTTGGTCCCCTATCTGCGACCGGACGTCATCTTCTCCGAGACGTGGCTGGTGGTGATCGTGCGGGTCGTCACCGGTTTTCTCGTATCGACCGGACTGAGGACGGTGTATCGGTATCTCGCCCAGCAGACGTGGCCGCAGCGCAGGATTCTCGCCCGCGGAGTGCTGGTGCTCTTTCTCGCGGCGTTCCTGGAGTATCTGCTGTTCCAGGGAGGTCTGTTGATTTTGGTGGCATCGCACGGTCCGTTCAAAAGCCGCTCGTACTTTGCGGGAATGCCCCTGACTGTCTTTCACCGGATTGACATCCTCACGGTTTGGAGCCTGCTGTTCATCGCGTTCTTCCAGGCCGAAAGAACGAAGTCGGCCGAGTTGCGGGCGGCCGAGGCCGAGTCGACCCTCAGGACCAGCGAATTGCACCGGCTGGAAACACAACTGCAGCCCCATTTTCTCTTCAATGCCCTGACGGCGATCCTGGCGTGCCGGCATGATCCCGAGGAAGTCGCACGGGTCACCAACGGACTCTCGGAGCACCTGCGCTACTGCCTCGGTCGCCAGCGACTGCTGGAACCTCTCGGACGGGAGATTGATGCTCTGGAGCAATACCTGCACGTCCAGCGGGCGCGGTTTGGGCCCAACCTCGAATGCACGATTGCCTGCACAAGCGAGGCCCGCGAGGTCCCCATTCCTCCGATGCTTGTCTCTCCTTTGCTCGACAACGCCTTGAAGCATGGCCCGGTCAGCAGTCCCGGTCCACTGCGGATCGCGGTCGATTGCCGGGTGGTCGCCGGGAGGCTGCAGGTGAAGGTCGCCAACACCGGGGCCTGGATCGAAGAGGGGAGTCGGGGACGCGTCGGGACCGGCCTGGCGAATCTGCGGGCACGCTTGAAACTGTATCACCTCGACCAGGCGGTGCTGACCTGTGAGCAGACCGCGGCGGGCGTCGTGGCCTGCGTCACACTGCCCCTCTCGACAATGACCTCCGCAGCGTCACCGGAGCACCGGATATGAATTCCAATTCCCAGAGGGTGCGGGCCATCCTGGTGGATGACGAAGACTCGGCTAACCGCTGGCTGGCCGAATTGCTGGCCGCACATCCCCACATCGAAGTGGCGGGAATGGCCACGACGACCGCTCAGGCGGAACAACTCGTGCGCCAGCTCAAACCCGACCTGATGTTCCTCGACATCGAAATGCCGGGCCAGACGGGACTCGAGTTCCTGGCCGAAACCAACCTTCAACTCCGGGTGGTCTTGGTGACGGCCCACGATCAGCACGCTCTCCAGGCATTTGAACTGGGGGCGAGTGATTACCTGCTGAAGCCGGCTTCGGCCCAGCGCCTGGCGCGGACCATCGGCCGGATCTGCCCGGACCTGCATCCGGCGCCGCTCGATTCCAGTCCGGCCGAGCCGGCCCGCCTGATTGTTCCGACCTCGCAGGGGGCGCGCCTGTTTGATCCCGCGGAGATTGCCTGGATTGAGGCCCACGAGAACTACACACGCGTGCAATGCGCCGCGCTATCACCACACCTCGTCCGCCGGTTGCTGGGGGACTGGGCCGAGGAGCTCGACCCGACCCGGTTTGCCCGACTGAGCCGGTCGCTGATCGTCCATCTCGACCAGATCAGCGAAGTGATCCGCCTGTCGACCGACGAGTGTCTGGTTCAATTTGCGAACTCGCCGGCGGAACTGCGGCTGGGCCGCACCGCCAAACGCCGTCTTCGCCAGTTGCTGCATCCACCGGGATCCACCGAACCCAAAGACAGCCAGTCGTAAACGGCCGCCGTCAATCAGGCACCGGGTCCGGATGAGGTGTGAAGGAGGGGCTACCCTTTGTTGGGCGAGTTTGCGGGGATTGTTGCACGTCGATTTCCGAATGCGGGTGATGTCGATTCAGTGGAATCGTGGTCAGCCGGTATCGGGTGGGGTTTCGACAATGGCTGGCCCCGGTCTCTCTGGCCCCGGTCTCTTGCCCCGGTCTCTTCAACAGGGCCCGAACGGGCCAGCCGTTCTTCGAACCGCGTGGGCGATGAGAGGAATAGTGGGCCCGTTGGGCCGGCACATGGCGATGGGGGCCTTACCCGGCCCGCTGGGCCGGGCTGGGGGAATGGCTGGCCCTTGGGGCGGGTTACCGGAGCCTCGCCTCAAGCCGTCCGGTCCGGGCACGTCGTCCCCGAAGGGGTTTGAGAGGGTAGCCGGGGGTTCCGCAACGCGGTACCCCCGGAACGC
>JBKCTR010000440.1:0-3264 GCA_046318755.1 Planctomycetaceae bacterium | reverse complement strand
GGCCGATGACACGGTCTCGTTGATGAAGTCGATCACCCCCGAACGGAACCAGCAGGAGCTGCAGGAGAAAGGGGGGACCGACTTTGGGTTCGCCTTCGGCGAGCAGGCCCGGTTCCGCGTGGCGGTGTTCAAGCAGCGCGGGCACGTGGGTCTGGTGCTGCGGCGAATTCCCAATGAGTTCCTGTCGTTTGAGGTGCTGGGGCTGCCGCCGGTGATCGCCGACCTGATCACCCGCCCCCGCGGGCTGTTTCTGGTGACTGGGCCGACCGGCTCGGGCAAGACGACCAGCCTCGCGAGCATGATCAATCACATCAACGACACCGAAGACCGGCACATCATCACGCTGGAAGACCCGATCGAGTACTACCACCAGCACAAGAAGTCGACCATCTGCCAGCGCGAGGTGGGGGTCGATGTGCCGAGCTTCTCGGAGGGGCTGCGGCGGGCGCTGCGAATGGACCCCGACGTGATCCTCGTGGGTGAAATGCGGGATCTGGAAACCATTCAGTCGGCCATCACCGCGGCGGAAACGGGACACCTGGTGTTCGGCACGCTGCACACCTCGGGGGCCGAGGGAACGGTGAACCGAATCATCGACGCCTTCCCGACGAACCAGCAAGAGCAGATCCGCGTGCAGTTGTCGACCGCCATCATCGGGGTGCTCAGCCAGTCGCTGGTTCCCAAGAAGGCGGGGCGCGTCGTCGCGGCGTATGAGATGCTGGTGGTGACCCCCGCCATCGCGAACCTGATCCGCGAGAACAAGACGTACCGTATTCCGTCGAGCATCCAGACCGGGAAGAAGTACGGGATGCAACTGATGGACGATGCCCTGTTCAATCTCTGGAAGAACGGGATCTGCGAAGAGAAGGAATGCCTGGTCCGGGCGGTGAACCCGGGCGAACTGCGGATGAAGATCACCAAGGCCAAGCAGGGAATCTTCGACGAAGAGGAGGAAGAAGACGAGGAATGAGCGGCGGGTGGGGGGGTCGTTCCCAGCCATCCCGAACGTCTCATCAACACGGTGCATCGACCGCGACCGAATCTCTTTTCAGGACGACACGCAGACCATGGCCAAACGACGGCTGGGGCAGATCCTGGTGGATCTGGGCTACATCAACGAAGACCAACTGTGGGACGTGCTCGAAGAGCAGAAGAAGTCTCCCGGAGAGATTCTGGGGCAGGTGGCGGTTCGCCTGGGTCTGGTCACCGACGCCCAACTCAGCGAGGCGCTGGCCGAGCAGTGGGGCATGCAGGTCATCAACCTGAAGGAGACCACCATTCCCCCGAAGGTGCTGGAACTGGTCCCCGAGACCATGGCCAGCATCTACAAGATCATGCCGATCTCGTTGAAAAACAACGTGCTGACGGTGGCGATGGCCGATCCGCAGAATCTGGGGGCGCTCGACGACCTGCGCAACTTCCTGGGCTACGACGTGCGGGGGGCGGTGGCCAGCCCGGCGGAAGTGCAGGCGGCGATCGAACGCTACTACGCCGACCGCCAGGAGAGCATTGAAGACGTCATCAGCGCGCTCGAATCGGACGAGGACGAAGACGAACTGGGTGCGGGCTACGACCTGTCGTCGGCCGAGGAAATGGCCGACGCGGCCCCGATCCGCAAACTGCTGAACATGGTGTTGCTGCTGGCCATCAAGGATCAGGCCAGCGACATCCATCTGGAACCGTTCGAAGACGAGTTCAAGATCCGGGTGCGGGCGGACGGCGTGCTGTTCGAAATGGTCCCCCCGCCCCGGCACCTGGCGAACGCCATCGTCAGCCGGGTGAAGATCATGTCGAACCTCGACATCGCCGAGCGCCGGCTGCCGCAGGACGGGCGGATCGAATTGACCGTGGGAGGCAACTCGGTCGACCTGCGGGTCAGCGTGCTGCCGACGCTGTTTGGCGAGTCGGTGGTCATGCGGGTGCTCGACCGGACGGTGGTGCAGCTCGACCTGAACAAGATCGGGATGGATCCCTCCACGCTGTCCAAGTTCCGGATGATCACCAACCGTCCGAACGGGATCATCCTGGTGACGGGCCCGACGGGGAGTGGCAAGACCACCACCCTGTACTCGGTGCTCAATGAGATGAACGAGATCACCACCAAGATCATCACCACCGAGGACCCGGTGGAGTACGAGATCTACGGGCTGATCCAGGTGCCGGTGAATCCCGACATCGAAGTGACCTTCGCCAACGTGCTGCGGGCCATTCTGCGGCACGACCCCGACATCATCCTCGTGGGGGAGATCCGCGACTATGAGACGGCGGAAATCGCCATCCAGAGCGCCCTCACGGGGCACGTGGTGTTCAGCACCCTGCACACGAACGACGCCCCGACGGCCATCACCCGGCTGCGGGACATGGGGGTGCCCCCGTTCCTCATCACCGCCACGGTCGAGGCGGTGTTGGCCCAGCGGTTGGTGCGGAAGATCTGCGTCGAGTGTCGCACGCAGTTCGAACCGAGCGATGAACTGCTGATGGAGCTGCAGCTCCCCCTGGCCCAGGCGCGGAAGTACAAGTTCTACTACGGCAAGGGCTGCCCGCGCTGCAACAACATGGGCTACAAGGGACGCACCGGGATCCATGAACTGATTGATGTGAACGACGACATCCGCGACCTGATCTCGACCGAGGCGTCGGTGGATGAAATCCGTAACCTGGCCCGCGCGCAGGGGATGACCAGCCTGCGTGAGTCGGGACTGAAACTGATCTTCGACGGCGTGACGACCATCGACGAAGTGGTGCGGGAAACGGTGACCGAAGGATTCGACTGACCGACGGGAACCGCCGCGGTTGGCCCCCGGCCGGCCGCACTCGCCGGCCGCCTGGCCGACAACCCCGACGCCAATTCCCAAAACCAACTCACCGGCCAGCGTCCCACAAACCCTGGCGAAACAGAGTTCATCGATGCCTGCGAACGGCGGCCCAACAGCCGCCGGGACACGGGCGGCCCCCTTAGCTGCAACCTGCCTGAACAATCCGGGAGAGAACCATGCCGGTCTACCAGTATGAAGCGATGGACGCCACGACGGGGGCGGAAGTCAAGGACACGGTGGAGGCCCCCAGCGAGGCCGAAGCCCAGGCTTTGGTGCGCCAAAAGGGGCTGTTTGTGACCCGCATTGCCGAGAAGGGGCGGGGCAAAAAAGAGAAAGACAAGAAGAAGGACAAAGACAAGAAGAAGGCGGGGGGCAAGAAAACCAAGACCTTCTCGCTGGGGGGAGTGAGCGCCAAGAAGCTGTGTACGTTCACCCGGCAGCTCTCGAC
>JBKCTR010000439.1:0-3410 GCA_046318755.1 Planctomycetaceae bacterium | reverse complement strand
AACAACAAGAGCGGTTCGTTCGAAGAATAGTCATCGCCGCGAGGTGATTGGCCAGCTGATTTCCCCCGGCAGTCCGAAAGGTCTGCCGGGGGTGGTTGTTTTTCACCGGCCAGACTCTCAGTTGCCCAATTGGCGAGGACTCTGATTGTTCGGAGTCACGTCGAATACCCTCGATAACAGCGTTGATTTTTCAGCCGAATCAAGGAAATCGAGTCGGAACATGGACCCAGAGCCGTATTAACCATGCGAAGACAAAGTCTTCATCATTTCTTAATCCGCTTTTCACGGTGAGTTCCATCTCGGAGTTCCCTCGGGCGGTAAAATTCAGCCGCGATCTGGAGCTGATGCCGGATTCGGTCGCAGTTGAATCTGTGGAGTTGAACTTGTGGGACGATTTCTCGCTGAGCCGACTCGACACGATTCATTTTGGGGCGAATTGGTTTACGAGATCGGTACTGATTTCGTGGCCGAATGGCTCTGAATGACAGTCTCTGTTCAATTCAGAGTTGTGTTGGTCCACCGTCTGGATTTTCGAGGACACTTCTGGAAAGTCCTCATTTGATGTTCACAAGGAGTTCGGAATGAAGAGTGTGAAACGGATTGGCGTGGATCGAGGCAGTTCGCGGGGTGGGTTCACCCTGATCGAGCTGCTGGTGGTGATCGCGATCATCGGGATTCTGGTGGCCTTGCTGCTGCCGGCGGTCAACGCGGCCCGCGAGGCAGCCCGCAAGGCGACCTGCAAGAACAACCTGCGGCAGATTGGCATTGCCCTGCACCTGTTCGCCTCGGGTGATCCTGGTGACCGGCTCTGCTCGGGGGCCTACGACGCGACCCGTGACGGCTGTCCCGACACCTACAGCTGGGTGGCCGACATCATCAAGGTCAAGGGTGGACTTCCCAACGACATGATGTGCACGTCCAACCCAATGAAGGGGCTGGAGAAGCTGAACGACCTGTATGGCAAGAACACCTCGAACGCCAACACCACCCCGGTGGAACGGCAGAACAAGGGGCGGTGCAACGCCGCCAACCTGTGGCCCCTGTCGGATGGCACCCCCACCGCCGTGCTGACCCCCGATCGGGCGAAGTCGATCGCCTCGTTCGTGCGGGACGGCTACAACACCAACTACGCGTCGAGCTGGTTCATGGTCCGCAGTGGACCGAAGCTGATCACGGTGGGAACCGGGAACGCCGCCACCTTGTCGATCGATCCGCTGACCGGAAATGCCACCGATGGCAACGGACCCGACATGAAGGACCTGCGGAACACCAAGGGGCAGTTGACCCGGCGGTTCTGTGAGCAGGGGGATGTGCCCATCTCGAACATTCCGCTGTTGGCCGACGCGGCTCCTGGCGACGCCAAGGAAGCCATTCTGGCCTTCAGCTGCATCACCGAAGATGGCGTCAGTGTGAATCCTGGCCTGATGGTGGGTGCCCAACTGGGCGAGACCTTCTGCGACGGACCGGCCTACTGGGACACCGATCGCGTGAAGCTGCTGAAGGCGCAGGTGCCGGTGGCGTCGGTGGTGCCCCGGCAGACCCCCGCCGGGGGGACTCCGGTGACGGTGGCGAGGGAGGCCGGCTCTGCGTCAGCGATTGCTGCCGCAGGTTTGGGCAACAAGCTGTTCCTGCAGGACACCCGCGACTGGTACGCCCACCATGGCAAGACGGCGAACGTGCTGATGGCCGATGGCAGCGTCAAGGAGCTGAACGACACGAATGGTGACGGATTCTTCAACCCTGGATTCCCGGTGTCGGGCAATCCCGTCGCCTTGGCCGACTCGGTCGGTTACACCAGCGGTGATGTGGAGATCAACAGCTTTGAAGTCTTCACCGGCGTCATGCTGGACTTCAAGAAGATCAACAACAAGAGCGGTTCGTTCGAAGAATAGTGATCGCCGCGAGGTGATTGGCCAGCTGATTTCCCCCGGCAGTCCACAAGGCCTGCCGGGGGATGCGTCTTATGTGCGGTTGGCGGTGTTGATGGCAATCGAGGACAGTCTGGCAAGAGGAAGGGGTGGTTTGTGGCCGATTACGGGTTGCACTGGTGGCGGCGGTTGGTGGTGGTGGGTTGGGCGGTCTTGTCGGTCGGTTGTGGAGAGTCCCCCGTGGTTCCCCTCTCTGCCGAGCAGACGGGCTCAGCCGATTCTGCCGTGCATCTGTCTTCGGCAACCCTGCAAGAGCGCTTCCGGGTCACCCCCCATGCCTCCAATTCGGAATTGGGAGGACGCGTGATTGAAGTGACCGGCACGGTCGTGCTCGTGGGAATCTCCCCAGACCTGGGAGATGTCGTGCTGTTGAGTGGCGGTGGCAAAGGAACCAATCCCGTCGTCTGCCAGATGGCAATGCCCCGTCCCTGGGATGCACTGACACCCGGAATCCCCGTGACCATCAAAGGCCAGGTTAGCCGCGTCCAGCCAGGAAGTGCCGCCCTGTTGCGGCAAGCCCATGTCATCCATGTCGATTCCGCCACTGCCGAGGCGGCACGTTTTACGGCCACCGACCTGACCGGCAGTTTTGCCGAGAGCCGCGCGAATGCGGCGGAGGTTCTGGGCGATCGCTGGGTCCGCGTGAGTGGAGCCGTTGCATCGATCGATCGAATCAACAATTGGCTTTACCTGTCGGGGTTAGAGGGGCGAATGGTGCGCTGTGCCCTGGCCGGCAAAGACGATGAGCTATCCTGGGACCAGGACCTCGACCGTGGTGAAAACATTGAGGTGGTGGGGCAGGTGTTTGACGGAGATGGTCGGCAGGTCATCCTGCAGGGTTGCCTGCCGCCGCGTCGAAATGACCGTGATGCGACACCGGCTGAGGGACCTGTCGAGGGGGCGGGACGACCATCTCGCGACACAGGTTTGTCAGTGCTGAGGGTTGGGGATCGATGACTCTGGATCCGATCCATCGTGTGACAGGTTCATCGACAGACCCTTCACGGAAGTTTCATGTGATGGGACTAAGGTTAATGCTCCGGGAATTGGAGGATGTTCTCCCGGGTAGCGGGACGATGACCGGGATCACGAGTCACTCGCCGGACCACGGAATGTCACAGAGCGGAAAAAGTTGGGAGGCTGACAATGGCCTCCCAGAGGTGGGAGGTCCCGAGCCGGGTCGACGGCCGCGTCCCTCCGAAACATCAGCTCCTGGGATGAGCACTTCTCCGCAGTCCTCTCCAAAGCCCCGAGCCAAGAGATCGGACTCTTCGGGGGGGGCGGGCTCGGCTTCGACCGTGGCGCCCGCTTCTGAACCGGCTGCGAGGCAGAGCCCCCCTCCTTCGGCCGGTGGGCAGCCGACAGCGGTGCGGAATGTCGACTCCATACCCGCCCCCCGGACGGGAGTTTTCCAATTCTGGGGTTGGCGGCTGGCGTTGCGCAGAACCCGAGGAGGCTCATCGCGGCAAGCCACACGCCGCG
>JBKCTR010000438.1:0-5780 GCA_046318755.1 Planctomycetaceae bacterium | reverse complement strand
CTGTTGACAAGCGGCCTTGACCCCCGAAAGGGTCGCGGTCGATTGCCGGTCGGCAGCAAGGTGCAGGCTACCAAAGGCCGTTCGAGAGACCAACTCGTGTTTTCTGATATGTTGGTTTTTTGATCTCTGGCACACGCAAGGGCATCGCGGCCATCGAGTATACCCGGCTGAGTTGAACCAGCCCGTTCCGTCCCGGGCACCCTCCCCACGCCCTCACGATCTGATAAAATCTCAGTTATGCATCCTTCTCACCCGCTCTCTCTGCCGGATCGACCTGCCCGCGCGGTGCCCCGTGTTGCACTGGGGCGGCGCTGGTTCGGATGGCTGCCATTGTTATTCGTCTTTCTGGGGACCAGCACCCAAGCTGCTGAAGACGTCCCCGCCCCCACGCCCGCACAACTCGAGTTCTTCGAGGCCAAAATTCGGCCATTGTTGGTCGAACACTGTTTCGAAGGCCACGCGGCCGACGCCCCCAAAGGGATCAACGGGGGATTGCGGCTCGACTCTCGGGTCGGGCTATTGAAGGGGGGGGATAATGGCCCCGGAATCGACCCGGCCAAGCCCGATGAGAGTCTGTTGCTGCAGGCAGTGCGCTGGCAGGGTTTCGAAATGCCCCCCAAGGGGAAGCTTCCCCCAGCCGATCTGCAAGCCCTCGCCGACTGGGTGAAACAAGGGGCCCCCTGGCCCGTCGCCCCATCCATCGACTTGGCCGACAAACCCAACCTCATCGACTGGGCCACCGCCCGCGAGGAACACTGGGCCTGGCGCCCCGTTCGCCGTCCAGAAGTTCCCATGGTTCCCGCTGCGGGCTCGCCCGATGTCGAGAGTTCCGCCTGGGTCCGGAACCCCATCGACGCGTTTGTGCTCGAGAAGCTGGTGGGGGCGGGACTCGTCCCATCCCCTCCCGCAGACGAGGCTGTGCTGCTGCGGCGTGTGCACCTCGACCTGATTGGGCTGCCGCCGACCCCGGCCGAGGTGAGTGCGTTTGGGGAGGCTTACGCCCGCGATCGCGAAGCAGCCTGGTCGGAGGTGGTTGATGGTCTGCTGGCCCGGCCGGCGTATGGCGAACGCTGGGGCCGGCACTGGCTCGACCTGGCCCGCTATAGCGACATCGCCGGGAGTTTCGGTGGCCCGGCCATTCCCCACGCCTGGCGGTACCGCGATTGGGTCGTCTCGGCATTCAATGCTGACCTTCCGTATGACCAGTTTGTGCGGGCCCAGATCGCCGGTGATCTGCAGGGGCCGGAATCGGCCGCGGGGACAGGCTTTTTCGCCCTCGGTCCAACCTATGTCTCGGACGGCGGCGATCCCGACGCAACGGCCCAGGCACAATCCGAAACGCTCGACGACCGGGTTGACACGCTCAGCCGGGCGCTGCTGGGGCTGACGGTCTCGTGTGCCCGTTGCCACGACCACAAGTTCGATCCCATCCCCCAGATCGACTACTACTCGCTGGCGGGGGTGTTTCAAAACACCCGCCTCGCCGAGCATCCGCTGGTTCCCCCCGAAACGGTCGCCGCATACCAGGCGCATCATCAGCGCATCGCCCAACTCGACGGGAAGCTCAAAGCGCTGGACGAACTACTGAAGAAGGAAGCCCGCGATCCCACCGTCGACGAGAGTGCCGACCGCACCACCTGGCAGACGGAACTCGACCAACTGCGGCAAACCGCCCCCCCCATGTATCCCGTGGCGCACGGGCTGGCCGAGAGTGGCACCGCCGACATGCCCCTGGCGATTCGCGGCAACCTGCGCAAACCGGGCCCCCTGGCCCCGCGTCGGTTCTTGAGGATTCTGTCCCGTGCTGAACCGGAGTTGTTCCACCAGGGAAGTGGTCGGCTCGATCTGGCACAGGCACTGACGGCAGAGACCAACCCATTGTTGGCTCGAGTGTTTGTCAACCGCGTCTGGATGCACCACTTGGGGCGGGCACTGGTCCGCACCCCCAGCAATTTCGGTGTCATGGGAGAAGCCCCCACCCATCCGGAACTGCTCGACTGGCTGGCGAGTGAGTTTGTGCACCCAACCGAGGGGGCCCTCCCCTGGTCCATCAAGCGTCTCCACCGGTTGATCGTCCTGTCGAACACCTATCGCCAAAGCAGTCGGCCCAATGAGCGGGGTTTGGCCCTCGACGCCGAAAACCGGCTGTTGTGGCGGGCGAATCCCCGGCGGCTCGATGTTGAGGTCTGGCGTGATACGCTGCTGTCGGTCACCGGGGAGCTCGATCGCTCGGTGGGGGGCCCCTCTGTCGAGAACCTGCTGGCCAGTTCCCGCCGGACGATCTACGGAACTGTCAACCGCAATTCGGACCAAGGGGTCAGCCAGGTTTTCCTGCGCCTGTTCGACTTCCCCGCCGCCCGGGCCAGCAGCGAGGGACGGGTCTCGACCACCATTCCCCAACAATCGCTGTTCCTGATGAACAGCCCCTTTATGGCCGATCGCGCCCGGCAACTCGCCCGTCGGATGCAGACGGATTTCGCGACCGATGCCGAACGAATTCCCGCACTCTACGCCTGGCTCTACTCACGCGCTCCCACCGCCGAGGAATTGACCATCGGGCTCGACTACCTCGGCCAGAAGGCAGAACCCCAGCCGGGTGATCAACTCTCCCGCTGGGAACAATACGCCCAAGTGCTGCTCTCGGCGAATGAGCTGATGTTTGTCGAGTGACACTGAGTCTGGATGACGGTGCGTTCGAATGACGTGGCGTTCGGACAACGGGCAAACTCGCCAGTGCGACCAGACCCGTTCGCCCTGTCTTCGTTCAGGCGGCTGACTGGTGCGACGCGCCCGGTCAACCGCCGGCGTAACGCAAATATTGCTGTGCGGCACGGTCCCATGAAAAGCTCTGTTCGATGTGCCGGATCCCGGACAGCAACCGGCGGGCATATTCCGCAGGCTCGCCGGCGAGGGTGACGGCATCCTCAAGGGCCGAGGTCAATTCCGACACCATCGACTCAAACAGGGGGAACCGCTGGCGGTCTTCGACGCGGTTCCATTCCCGCGCTGGGTCGAGATAGCCCGTGGCGTTGATCCCCTGCCAGTCCTCCACCTCGGTGGGCAGGCCATCCCGTTCATGAAACAGAAACCCGGTGGAATGGGCGTTGGCCGAATGCACCATGTCGGCACGGCGGAGAACGGCGGCTGAAGTCGACTTGGCCCGCGGGTCGGGAACGATCTGCTGCAGCACTCCACCGGTCGCCCGGCCAATTCCGAGGGTCCCGTTGAGATAAAACTCGTTCGCCATCCCAAACGGTTCGTAGAGAGAGGGCATGATGCCGCAGGTGGCCCCGCGCAAGGCCCCCGCGAACCCCTCGGCAAACCGGAACGGAAACGCCAACACATGCGCGGGCCGGCGTTCGGCCAGTTCCCGCAGGAACGACAGCCCCTCCAGCCCTTCATCGCCCGGAATGGGAAAGAACACGAACCGGGCTTCGGTTCCACTGTCCAGCAGCCGTTCGGCGGCACAGGCGGCGACGTCGTATCCTTTCTGCCGGCAGTCGTCTCGGCCCGCCATCACAAACAGCGGGTTCTGGTCGCGTCCAAAACGGGTCAGATCACCCCAGACAGGACGATCGGCCGAGGGGGTCAATTGTCGCAAGGCTTTGAGGAATGTCGCCTGGTGATTCTGCTTCCAGTCGAGCAGTGGCTGAAACCGACCCGCCTCGGCTTCCGCCAGCAACTCGGGGGGGACCGCCAAATCGGTGAAGGGACCATTGTCGATCCCCACCAGTCGTGATCCCAACCAGGAAGTCAGATGTGGTGCCAGCACGCGAGTCTGGTACGGGTCTTCGATCAGGTCGCGTGCGAACTGGTGCGAGACTGTGAACACGGGCCATTCACACACCGCGAGCGCCCGTTGCAGCACCGTCTCGCCATGGGCGGCATGGGGAGCCATTCGCCAATGACGCAACTGGTTGGCCCCCGCCTCGTGGTCGTAGCTGTTGTGCAGCGTCACGAACATCCGGGGTCGGGCGGGCTGCCCGGCGGCGGCGATGGCCACGGTGGCCGATTCCCAATCCTGCAGCAGCAGCGTCCAGGGTGCCCCAGGAGCCACGACCCGCAGCGCCTGAATCACCGCGGCCCCGAAAAACATGGAATCGCGGTAAAGTGTGTCGGGGTGCAGGTCGTAGGGGTGTCTGGTTCCCGTGAAAAACTGCAAATCGTCGGGACGCAGCAGGTAATGCGGTGCGGGGCCAGCGTGACGCCACACATGGACCGGAACGGTGCGTCCATCGAACGGCACCCCCACCACTCCAACCCACTGGGCGTCGACATCGCGGGTCTTCGGAATCCGGTGGTGAAACGGCGTGAAGACCACTACCGGCTGCCGGGCCTGCGCCGCCACATGGTTCGGAAGCCGGGAGAGCACGGCGGCAATCCCTCCGCAGGGGGCGAGCGCGGTTTCATACGAGACAAAGGCCAGCACGAAGTGATTCCTTACAGCGAATGGGGTTGCCCACCCCGTGGAGGAGCTGTGGTGCACAGCATGGGGAATGTCTTCCCCGACACACATCAACCGGCGGGTGTGGGTCGCACCTGCCAGGAGAGGGGTTGTCCGGCCAGTCCCGCCCGCAGATTGATGATCGACATCTCGATCATGCGTCGGCGGGTTCGGTCCGAAGCACTCCCCAAATGCGGGGTAATCACCAGATTGTCGAGTGCCAGCAGCGGATGGTTGCGGGGCAACGGTTCCGGGTCGGTCACATCGACGGCGGCCCCGGCGATCTGGCGTTTCTGCAGCGCGGCGGTGAGGGCCTCCGTCTGCACCACGCCCCCCCGCGCCATATTGATGAGGAACGCACTCGGCTTCATTTGGGCCAGTTCCCGGGCCCCGATCAGTCCGGTGGTCTCGGCGGTCAACGGGCAGTTCAGGGCCACAAAATCGCTCTCGGCCAGCAGCTCGGGCAGCGTGCGGTAGTGCACCCCCAGTTCCTGTTCGGCCGCCTCATCCCGCCGGCGGTTGTGGTAGAGGATGGACATCTCGAACCCCTTGGCCCGACGGGCAACCTGCTTGCCGATGCGTCCCAACCCCACGATTCCCAGGGTGCTGCCACTGACTTCCGCCCCAATCAACAACGCCGGATCGTAGTGGGTGAACTCGGGACCCCGGGCAAAGTGGTCGCCAACCACGAGGTTGCGGGCGACCGACAGCAACAGGGCCATGGTCATGTCGGCGGTGGAGGCGTCGAGGCAGCCGGGCGTATTGCCAACGGGAATCTGCCGCGCCGCACAGGCCGGGACATCGATGTGATCGACCCCCACCCCATGATTGCTGACCACCTTCACCTGGGGCAGGCGGTCGAGCAGTGCTCCATCCACCCGGGGATGGCCGTAGGTGATCACCCCGGTCACGAGTTCGCCATAGCGGGCGTCCGGTGCCTGCTGCCAGGGGACAACCTCGATGTCTGGACCGAGCAGCTCGAGGAACAACGGAGGGAGACCATCTCCCATGACAATCGGACGGGTCATCGCAGGCACCGGGCACATTCGGGAGACCGGCTTCCGCTCCCCCACGGGACGCGGGCCAGCCCCCTCAGACAAGAGGAATCTCGCGGGCCGAGTATACCACCGGCAGAATGCCCTTCAACAACCGGCGGTGTGGCCAACCAACCTGGACTACGGCGCTGCCGCCGTCTTCCCATGCGGTGTCACCCCCGCGCAGATCCCAAACGGCCACCTCCCGCACTTCCCAACTTGGACTACGGCGCTTCCGCCGTCTTCCCACGCGGCATCACCCCCGCGCAGATCCCAACAGGCCGCCTCCCGCACTTCCCAAC
>JBKCTR010000437.1:0-10094 GCA_046318755.1 Planctomycetaceae bacterium | reverse complement strand
GCAGCAGATAGACACGCTGCGCCGCTGGATTGGCGAGGGGGCCAGGTTTCCTGAGCAGTCTCATTGGTCGTTCAACCCGATCACCGCCCCGCAGATTCCGAAGGTTGCACCCGCCCCCCGGAACTCGATCGACCAGTTCATTGAATCGCGGTTCGCCCGGGTGGGCCTGTCGCCGACCGGCCCCGCCCGTCGCGAGACTCTGCTGCGTCGTCTGAGTCTCGACCTGACCGGGTTGCCCCCCACGCCCCAAGAAATTCAGGCGTTTGTGAATGATTCGTCCCCTGAGGCGTACACCCGCGAGGTGGAACGGCTGCTGGCTTCACCCCGGCGTGGTGAGCGTCTGGCGAACGACTGGCTCGATCTCGCCCGGTATGCCGACACCTACGGCTATCAATCGGACGTCGACCGCGACATGTCTCCCTACCGGGACTGGGTGATCCGCGCGTTCAATCAGAACCTGCCCTACGACCAGTTCATCACCTGGCAGATCGCAGGCGATTTGTTGCCCCAGCCGACCCGCGACCAGTACCTGGCCACCGCCTTCAACCGGCTGCACAGGCAGACCAACGAGGGGGGGAGCATCGAGGAGGAGTTCCGGAATGAGTATGTCGCCGACCGGGTCCACACGTTTGGCACTGCGTTCCTGGGATTGACCCTCGAGTGCTCGCGTTGCCACGACCACAAGTACGATCCCATTCGCCAGGCCGATTACTACCGCTTCGCGGCGTTCTTCAACAACATCGACGAATCGGGGCTTTACTCGCACTTCACGCGGGCCACCCCGACACCGACCCTGCTGCTCTATCCCGAGGGGGCCGAGGCCCGGCATGCCGAGCTGCTGGACCAGCGCGATCGTCTGGAGGCCCGGTTGGCCGCTGCCCGTAATTCGACTCTGGACAAGCTCGGGGGCCAGTTCCCGGGGAGCCCGGTGATGGTGCCGGTTCCGGAAGAGAGTGACCGGTTTCCGTTCGACGAAGCGAATCCTGCGGCGAACACCCGCGAAGAGAAACGCCCGGCCCAGTTGATCGACGGCCCGCAGGTCGTGCCCGGCCGAATGGGTCAGGCCCTCCGCTTCAATGGCGACAACAGCGTGCAGTTGAAAGGGGTGGGGGCGTTCCGCCGGACCGATCCTTTTTCCTTCAGTCTGTGGCTGAAGCCCGGTGAGCGACAGGAGCGGGCCGTGGTGTTGCATCGCTCCCGCGCCTGGACCGATTCGGGGAGCCGGGGTTATGAGCTGGTTCTCGACCGGGGGCGGGTGTCGTTCGCGTTGATCCATTTCTATCCAGGCAATGCCCTGCATGTTCGCAGCGAAGTCGAACTGCCCGTGGGAGAGTGGTCGCATGTGGTGGCGACCTACGATGGGTCAAGCCGGGCGGGAGGGCTGGCCCTGTACCGGAATGGCGAAAAGCTGGCGGTGGAGGTCATTCGCGACAACCTGTACCGCGACATTGTCCATCGGGGAGAGTGGGGCGACGATACGGGGGGAGTGGAATTGACCCTGGCGGGGCGCTTTCGCGATGCGGGTTTCCGACAGGGGGAAATCGATGAGCTGCGGGTGTTTTCGCGCGAATTGACCGCGTTGGAAGCCCGCCGTTTGTTTTCAACCGAGGATGACAATCAGGTGACCACCAGCGCAGCGGAGTGGACCGCGTACGAGGTGGCACGTGCCGAGCCTGTGCGGATGGCGGTTCAGGAACTGACGGCCGTCAGGCAGGCCGAAAATGACCTGGTCTCCGGCGTGCGCGAGATCATGGTGATGAAGGAGTTGCCCTGGCGTCGGAAGACATGGGTCTTGCGGCGGGGGGTCTACGACCAGCGGGGCGATGAGGTCGAACCCGGAACACCCGACGGAATTCTTCCCTTGCCCCCCGAGTTTCCCCGGAACCGGTTGGGCCTGGCCGAGTGGCTGGTCTCTCCCCGCAATCCGCTAACCGCGCGAGTGCTGGTCAACCGCATCTGGCGGTTGCACTTCGGGCGGGGAATCGTTCCGACCCAGGAGGATTTTGGCAATCAGGGACAACTCCCCAGCCATCCGGAATTGTTGGATTGGCTGGCGAACTGGGTGTTGCAGAATGGCTGGGATCTGCAGGGGCTGCAGCGAATGATTGTGACTTCCGCCGCTTATCAGCGCAGTTCGATCGCCTCGGCCGAGACACTGGCGGCCGACCCCGAGAACAAATGGCTGGCTCGCGGACCCCGGCATCGGCTGGCGGCCGAGCAGATTCGTGACTCGGCCCTCGCGGCGGCCGGTTTGCTTTCGGGACGGTTGGGGGGCACCAGCTCCAGGCCATATCAACCCGCGGGGCTGTGGGAAGAAGCAGGGACCGGCAAGAGCTACACGCCCGACAAAGGGGAGGGGCTGTATCGCCGCAGTCTCTACACCTTCTGGCGCCGGACCGCACCCCCACCCACCATGCTGACGTTCGATGCGACCTCGCGGGAGGTCTGTACGGCGAAGCGGGAATCGACGGCGACGCCGTTGCAGTCGCTGGTGCTACTGAACGACCCGCAGTACGTCGAGGCGGCCCGAGTGCTGGCCGAGCGGGTGCTGGCGCAGGAACTGCCCGAGGGACCTGCCCGGATCGAAGCCATTGTGCTGGCGGTGCTGGGGCGGCAGCCAACCTCCCGGGAACAGCAGATTCTTGGCGCGCTGGGGGAGGAACAGCGGACCTGGTTCCGCGAACATCCTGCGGAGGCGATTCAACTGCTGAGCGTGGGGGAGCAGCCCCGTCGGGAGACGTGGCCCACCGACGAATTGGCCGCTTTGACCGTCGTCGCGGCCACTTGTCTCAACCACGATGAGTTCGTGATGAAGCGCTGACGCCGGTGGGGGGCCATGCTGGCGGTCGGTGGGACACTGGAATTTCCCCAAGAAGGTGGGCTCTGGTGTGGAAGTCGGCGAGCGCCGTTCGTCGACCGGCACCGGGGGAAGAGGCTCGGGGATCGGGGTTTGCCGGTGTGCCCCAAGGTTTTCCCCGCCGAAGTAGCCAGCCGTTCGTGGGGTGAATAGAATCGCGACAGAGTTTGGCCCCCAAAGTGCGGCGGTTTCCGTGGGTCTGTCGAGACAGCCTGTCGGGGCTCCGTGTCCATTCCACAATCCGAACGACGGCTCCGGATCCCCGGGGCCCGGCGTCATTGCCAGGTGAAGGAAGAGAGCATGATCGAGAGCGGCTTGTTGCTGGACCAGACGTGGCAGCGTCGGAACTGGAACTCGCTCGGCCTCGTGCTGGCCCTGATGGTGGCCCTCCTTCCGGTGGTGAGTTCGTCCCGGCTGTACGCCCAGGATGACGAAGCATCGGACGAAGACGTAATGGCAGAGGAAGAGGCTCCCGCCGCGAAGGGTGGCAAGAAGGCGGCGGCCGCCGTCGATGATGGGGAGGCTGTCTCCGAGGGGCCGAAGGAAGAGTCTTACTTGTCGTGGTTGTGGGCGGCTTCGGGTTATGAAGGTTTGCTGATCGGGTTCATGTCGGTGGCCCTGGTGGCGCTGATCGTGACAAACATCATGCAACTGCGGCTTCCCATTTTCGTCCCTCCCGATTTTGTGCAGGAATTTGAGGGGAAGGTGGCGGCCCGCGATTATCAGGGGGCTTACGACCTGGCCAAAGGGGATGATTCGTTTGTCGCCAAATTGTTGACTGGGGGGCTCAGCCGGCTGTCCAAGGGTTACGACGAGGCGAAGGCGGGGATGGCCGAGGTCGCCGAAGACGAAAACATGGCCCTGGACCATCGGTTGAGTTACATCTCGATCATTGGCGCGACGGCACCCAGGCTGGGACTGTTGGGAACGGTGCACGGGATGGTGAGCGCGTTCTCGGTCATTGCCAACTCGACTGTTTCCCCCAAGCCGGCCGATTTGGCGAAGGGGATTACGATGGCGTTGGTAACGACTCTGGAAGGTCTGATTGTGGCCATTCCGGCGGTGATCGCGTTCGCCCTGTTCAAGAACGCCCAGGCCCGCACGGTACTCGAATCGACGATGGCCGCCGAAAACCTGCTGGGGCGGTTCGCCCAGACCGGGAAACGGCCCGCTGCGGCAGGAACTGCAACCGCGGGTCCCACCGCCACGGCTCCTGCGGCTCCCGACAAGTAATTGTCCACAGGCCGCGTCCCGGCATTCTTTCTGGCTTTCCCCGGCACGGTTTCTGACTCCCGGAGGTCTGTGTGTCGAGCAATAACAGCGTCGATCTCGACATGACGCCGATGATCGACATCGTCTTTCAGTTGATCACCTTCTTCATGGTGGTGATCAATTTCGACGCCGCCGATGCCGATGAGCGCGTGCGGATGGCGGTCAGCGATCTGGCCCGGCCCCCCAAGGTGAAGCCAACGGGAGAGCTGGTGCTGCAAATGGGTTTCGAGCGTTCGACCAACGCCGCGGGCAAGACCAGCAAGGACGGTCCGTTTCTCTTCTACAGTGGCGAACGGATTCCCGCCGCGGCGCTGGAGAATGTGTTTCGCCCGATGCTCGACCGGGAGTTTCAGGTCGAGAAGCTGAAGGGGAACCTCGATGCGGACGGCAAGGCGAAGACTCCCGTCGTGATCCGGGCCGATGCCGAGTGCCCAACGGGTGACGTCCAGAAACTGATCCAGGTCTGCCAGAAGGCCGGTTACGAAAAGTTCTCCCTCAAGGCCATGCAGCCCGAATAGAGCCTTTCCGTCATGAAACTCAAGAAGTCCTCCGGTGGACCCGCGAAGATTCCGATCGACATGACCCCCATGATCGACTGCGTGTTCCAGTTGATCATCTTCTTCATGCTCACGCTGAAGATTCGGGCGAATGAGGGAGACTTCAACATCAACATGCCGTTGGGACAGGGGGTGGGGCAAAGTTCCGAGTTGCCTCCCATCAAGGTCCGTCTCGAAGCGCGTCCGGATGGAACCCTGCGGAACATTGCGATTGGTCAGCGTTCGCTGGGAGACGGGCCTCGGGCATACGCCCTGCTCAATCAGGAAGTCTTGAATCTCGTGGGGCGCCCCGGTGCGGCGTTCAGCAAAGAAATCGAAGTCGAACTCGATGCCGACTACGAACTGCATTACCAGGATGTGGTCAGCGCCATGACCGCCTGCACCGGGAAGGTCGACGAGAAGACCGGCAATCCCGTGCGGTTTGTCGAGAAGATCAAGTTCGCCCCTCCCCGCCCCAAAAAGGGAGGCTGACGGCACCCGGGCTGGGTGGCGGTTTCCAGGGGGGCCCCGGGCCCCTCACCCCAGCTCGCCCCGACGCTTTCCCGTGAGGTCTCTTCGGAAGTTTCAAGATGCCCACAAACCCCCTCACCGCAGCCGAAGTTCTGGATCGGATATTCCTCGACGTGCGCTGTCGGCTGCTCGATGTGGCCGCCACTCTCGACCGGCTCCAGCGGAGCCCCGGGGCCGAGGGCCTGGCAAGTGAACGGCGGATGCAACAGATCCGCGAGGCGATAGACATTCTGAACACATCCGGCACTGATCGGGCTGAACGGCTGCAAATGCTCTTCAGCGATTCCTACATCCCCCACTGGATTCAGGGACTGAAGACCAACGACCCCGCAGCCCATTTGGGGGGCAAGGCGTTCCAGGAGTCGGTCTGAATTCGCGATTTCGCTCCGGTGAAGAACCTTCGTCGGGGGAGTCCGTTGCAGGACTTCCACGCAGTCCCCCCTGGGGTCTGCCGCGATCTGCAGCGGCAAGGTGTCGCCTTCACTCCCCCGTTGAGGATTCTTCGGGCGGCAGCCGCTCCCAGGGGCGCGGGTTGGGACGCGGCGGGGTCTGCATCAGATGGTATTGCGGGTCTTCCAGGCCAAACGCGTCGGCCACCCGATTGAACAGTGCGAAGAGCCCGGTGATGTAGACTGTCTCGGCAATCTGCGGATCGGTCCAGCCGACGCTTCGCAGCCGCTCCACATCCTCATCGGTTGTCCGGTACGCCCCCTCCGTGACCAGCTTCACGAATCGCAGTAATTCCCGTTCGTCTTCGGGAAGTGGCGCGGCATCGAGGTTGCGGTTGCGGAGAGCGGCAATCGTCTCGGGGTCCTGTCCCTGCAACTGCAGGAACATCGCGTGCGAACCAGTTCAATAGGGGCACTGGTTGAGCGAGGAGACCCAGGTGGCGATCAGCTCTTTGAGACGCCGGTTGAGATGCCCATCGGCGAATTGCACCCGGTAAGAGAGATCCAGAATCGACCGAAACAGGTCGCTTGACTGACTGAAGCACTTGAGGATGGCGGGAATGCCCGGTCGCTCAGGATTCCGTTCCAGCCAGATGCGATACATCTCGCCCAAGTCTCCAGTGGCTTCCGATTCATTGATCCAGGCGATGCGCGGCATGGTGGTGAACTCGTACAGGGTCGGGAGAATCGGGACGACTTGTCCCGTGCGATGCGGGGGCGGAGGGCCGAACTGGCCAGCAGCCGCTCTCAACCACCGTCGGACCGGGTTTCGGCGGGCCCGATGTCGGACGCGTGGGGCTGAGAGAGCGGCGTCTGGGGGAGCGGTGTCTGGGGGAGCGGTGTCTGGGGGAGCGGGGGGACACCAGGTGCCGTCGGCCGACCAGCGGCGAACGCGGGGAGACCCTCCACGGGTATGGTAGCATGCAGGATTTTGAGTTGAATATTGATTTTTAGCCCATCACAGCGGCTGTGCACGATCTCGGGCAGGCTGTTGAACATGAGCGAGGAGTTCTCCTGCGTGGAGTACCCGGCAATCATGCTGATCAAACCCAGCAGATCACTGCAATAACTCAGATAAACCAGATTCTCGCGAATCTCCCGGGGATCGCTCACCCCCAGCACATCCTTGGTACTTTGGTGCACGCTGATCAGACTGATCAGCGAATTGAGATCATGGAACTGCCTGCGATAGGCCAACATCTCCCATCCCAGCAGCGCCAGGAAGGCCAGCCCGATGTTGATCAAGATTCCCAAAAACGCCTCGATCCCCTGGAGGATTTCGCTGGCATCATTCAAACCCTCGGCGAGTCCGTCGGTTTTGAGCAGCGGGGTCGCCGGGTGGAGCAATTCGCCGGCGGTGTGCAAGCGGGCGGGCGTCAGTCCGCGTCGGCCCACCAGCCAGGTGGTGACCTGGTAGGTGGCGATGGTCGTTTCGGGAACAGCTGGAAGGGCCTGCAAAAAGCCCGGGCGAAGTTCATGTCGAACCAGGTATTCGAATCGCCGTTCACGCGCCCCCAGATCGAGCGAGACGAGATCGAATCCCTCCGCCGCCAATCTGGCAACGGCGCTCAGCGTTTCTTCGTCTTCTGGATCTTTGACGACGAACACCGCATCGATCTCGACGGGAATTCGATAGTTTTCCTCCTTGGAAAGTTCGCGCCAGTCATGGACGAACCTCGGAGAACGCCGTGGCCACCAAACGCTGAAAATCTTTTCGGCAACCGTGTGGCTGCCCGCATTGCGGGTCGAGGTCAGAATGGTCTGGATTTCATCCAACGGTTTCCCCCGCCGCACCATCCAGAGAATCACCTCGGGGTCAGGGGCCATGACGCGCGGCAAGTCAGCCGGCAGGTCGATTCCCCCTTGCACATAACCCAGGTCAACGATTCCGGCATCCACCTGCCGGACTGAATCTCGGGAATCACTGACAGTCTGCAGCCGGAATCGCACTCGACGGTCTTGCCGGATCTGTTCGTGCAGCCGGTGGGCATCCCGATCGGGGAGGGCCACGGTCAGGGTGGTGCTGCGTCCGAATTCGCTGTACAGCCACCAACCCAAGAGCAACAGGGCCAATCCCAAAAACAAGGCGGGCAGACGGTGCCAGCCCCAGGGACGCCGCAGCGAGGACGAGATATGGGCCGCATGTTCCGCCGCCCGGGCTGTGGCCCAAGCCAGCCGCGCCAATCCTGGATGCGTGGGAAGTTCCTTTCGGACCCGGGCGAGGATGTCCTCGGCTTGGGCCACGATCGGGGCGATCTCCAGACGGATCGGCTCGGTGATTGGCGGATCGACGGGACGCCCGGGGTCAGGCTGTGCGGAAGAGGTCTTGGGGAGGGATGACAAGCGACGTTTCCCGGGAAGATCCGAAGGGCCGCGGTGCGGAGAACGACACGATATGTCGACTCCCCCGACAGCGGGTATCCTAAACAGAACAGGCGCGCCGCCGGGAGCCAGTGCCTGGGACACAACGGCAGAACCCTGTCATCTGAAGACCCCGTTTCCTTCCTTCGAGAGCTGTCATGCCTGGCCCGTCCCTTCCCTTCGAGCCGTCTGCTGAGCAGGCGGTCGCCCTGGTTCGGCAGTGGATTGAGCACGTGGTGGTGGGGCTGAATCTGTGTCCCTTTGCTCGCGGGCCTTGGAGTCGAGGGGAGATTCGCCTCGTGGTTTGCGAGGAGACGCAGGAAACGGCAATTCTCGACTGGATGTCGGCGGAGCTGCGACATTTGGCCGACCGGCCGCGCCAGCAGGTGGAGACCACGGTGATTGTTCTGACGCGGGGGTTGCGGGATTTTCTCGATTACAACGATTTCCTGGAACTTGCCGAGGAACGCCTGGATGCGGAGGGTTGGGAGGGGGTGTTTCAACTCGCCAGCTTCCATCCCGACTATCAATTTGCGGAGACCGAGGCGGGGGACCCCGGTAATCTCACCAATCGTGCTCCGTATCCGCTCTTGCACCTGTTGCGGGAAGAGAGTGTCTCGGAGGCGGTCGACGCCACGCCCGATCCGGAAGAGATTCCCCGCCGAAATATCGCGCGGATGGCGGCCCTGACTGCGGCGGAACGGAAGGCTCTGTTCCCCTGGCTCGCACCGTCAGACACCAATCGCTGAAGACCGCTCCGGCCGAGTGCCACTTGGTTTGCACTGTGGTGGAGGTCCGTGCGGAAGCGGACACGTGGCTGATCGTGGGGCTTGGGGCGTGGCGAGGGATCACCGGCCCAAGGCGATTCCCCATTCGGCCCAGGACTGAGGTAAGCAGGCACGGCAGGCGGTGATGGCGTCGCGGCTGGCGGCGACGTCGTGGACGCGGATGAGTTCGGCCCCCTGCAGCGCGGCAGCAACCGAGACCCCAACGGTCCCAAACAGCCGTTCGTCGACTTCGCGAGCCAGCAGTTTCTGCAGGAACCGCTTGCGGGAATGGCCGATGCAGAGGGGACGCCCCAGTTCACGCAGCGTCGAGATGCTCTGCAACAGTTCCAGATTGTGTGTCGCGGTTTTCCCGAACCCAATTCCCGGATCGAGCGCCACCCGCTCTGGCGGAATGCCGGCCTGCCGGAGTTCATCCAACCGGTGTTGCAGGAACGCGGCCACTTCGGTCACCACATGGGTGTAGGTGGGGGCCTGTTGCATGGTGGCCGGGGTGCCCTGGATGTGCATGCAGAGGATCCCCGCCTGGGCCTCGGCACAGACCTCGATCATACGAGGGTCAAAGGTGAGGCCGGAGATATCGTTGACAATCTCGGCTCCCGCGGCCAGAGCGAGACGGGCAACCTCGGCTTTGGTGGTATCCACAGAAACCGGTAGGTGTGAACGGGCGACTATCTGTTCGATCACAGGGAGGACGCGGCGGACTTCCTCATTTTCGGGAACGGGGGTTGCTCCCGGGCGGGTTGATTCCCCCCCCACGTCGAGAATTCCGGCCCCCTCAGCCTGGAGCCGGAGAGCGCGGTCGACCGCTTCCGATGGATCCAGGAATTGTCCTCCATCTGAGAAACTGTCTGGGGTAGTGTTCACAATCCCCATGATTACAGGGGTTTGTGATAAATCGAGCCATCGGGAGCGGAGGTGCCAAGACACAGGAGGGTGGGCAGACATGTGGCTGGGTTGAGAGGGGGGGCGTTAAGTTCGGAGTCTACCGAACAGTTGGCAGAGGCGGAGGAGACGGGGGACTGAACGGGAAAAAGTTGTCCTGGAATCTTCGTCGTCGTTTGACATCGGGGGTGCGAGTGATATTCTAACCTACGCGATCGGCATTCTTTACGCAGATCAGCAGGCTTTCCAAGGCGGGAAAGTTTGCCCTGTTCCATCACGCCGTATGTCGCGATTTAGGGAACCAGGATGTCCCGCCTTGAGAGATTGCGGCGTGTTGCCGCGAATCTGGGGCAGGATTCCAGCTTTTGCGGAACACCGTCCGTCTGTCTTTTTTGTCTCAGGAGAACCATCCATGTTG
>JBKCTR010000436.1:0-2283 GCA_046318755.1 Planctomycetaceae bacterium | reverse complement strand
CGCCAACCCGCAATGGAACAGAGGTGGCTTCATGACAATCGGAAAACATGGTCTGGCGTGGATTGTCGGGCTGGTGCTGCTGATGTCGCCGCAATTCCTCGCGGTCGCGCGAGGGGCCGAGCGGGGGCCGGTCCCAGTGGGGATCAATCATGGCCCGGCAGCCGGGGATGCTCCCTTTAACGTGGACCTCTGGCATTACGCAGACCAAGGCAGCGGCTTCTTCCCCATGTCGGTGGTCGAGGCGCTGGAGGATGTCGACGCACCGGTGGAGCCGAATCAGCCCGCGCCGATGTTTCTCGATACGCTCGATCGGTTCGGTCTGTTGCCGGGGGCGGTCTCAGAGCGCAATCCCCGGGGTTTGCCGGTGGGCATTGTGCCGAACAAGATTAAAATCCCCGGAGCCGCAGGGGTGGCCGAACGGGAAATCGAGATGTTCGGGTTCACCTGTGCCGCCTGTCACACCAGTGACCTGCACTACCAAGGCCAGGTGGTGCGGGTGGATGGTGCATCGGGGCTGCTGGATGTGGATGCGTTGGGGGACGGGTTGGGGCGGGCCCTGGAGGTCACGCTGTCGGATCGGGCGCGCTTCCGCCGGTTTTTTATTCGGATGGTCGACGGCCATCTGAAACGGAAACAGCAGGCCGCGGGGAAGCCGGTCGGCTGGGCCGCACAGTGGGGGAAGCTGCGCAAAAGTCTGACGGAGAAGGTGGAGAACGCGGAAGCCGCGATCCTGCACCGCCTGTCGGACAAGGTGTTTGATCTGATTCAGGCGAAGCTGCCCCAACCAACAGCCAAGTCACATCCCGTCCAGCCGCGGCTGGAGGTCTCGGACGAGACCGCGGGCTTCCTCGCGAAATTCCGGAAGGACTTGCGGGACGTCCTGGGACCCGATGCCGAGTTCATCCGTCAATTGCTGGGCCAAGAGCTCAAAGAGGCTGAAGGGGTTCTTGAAGAACATGTCGAGGTGGTGCGGCATATTGTTTACCGGTTGGACTACATGAAGTCGCGGCATTGGCTGCAACAGCCGGGCCACCGGCTGCGGGCGGGGTATGGCCGGGCCGACGACTTCGGCACGGCACGAGTGGAGTTGTTTGGAGGACTGAATGAAAAGAACCTGCGGCCGGTCAATGCGCCGGTCAGCGTGCCCCCCTTGTGGAACGTGCAGCACTACGCCTGGATCCACTGGAATTCCAATACGAATTCGATCATCCAGCGAAGCATGGGAGAGGCCATTGGGGTGGGGGCCACGTTTGATCTGGCCACGAAAACAACCAGCGTCAACATCGAAAACCAGATGCTGATGGAGAAGGAGGTACACAAGCTGACGCCACCGGCGTGGCCGGCCAAGGTGTTTGGCGCGGTGGATCAGGCCAAAGTCGATCGGGGAGCGAAGCTCTACCAGACCCACTGCCAGCAGTGCCATCGCCCGGCCGGTCGAGACGAGAATGGGCTGATTGTGCATCAAACGTTCACAGTGCAGGAGGCGGGGACCGACCCGGCCGATTCCGAGAATTTTGATCAACTGGTCTGGCAGCCCGACGGCAGCCAGGTCAGCTTTGCCGAAATGATCCGGGACTTGCTGGAGGGTCTGCAGCAGCAGTTTAAGGCAAATCCGAAAAATGCTGCCCTGGTCCCACAGATGAACGCTCTCGAGGGAAATCGGCGGCCGGTCAAGTGGCGCGACACAGGGCGGGAGGTGGGGAAGGTGTATCCCGCCCGGCCGCTGGAGGGAATTTGGGCGACCGCCCCGTATCTGCACAACGGCTCGGTCCCGACGCTGTACCACTTGCTGTTGCCGGCGCGGCAGCGTCCCGTGCAGTTCGAGGTGGGGCAGCAGGATTTCGACCCCGTCCACGTGGGATTTGAGATTCGCCCCGACCGGATTGTGCGTCATCCCCGACGATCGACCTTTGTGCTCGACACCCAACTGCCGGGGAACTTGAACATCGGCCACGAAGGGGAGGACTACGGAACGAACCTGACCGATGAGCAGCGGTTTGATCTCATTGAATACCTGAAGGTGCACAAGGACCCGCGGGTCGAAGATGTGCCACTCATTGGGTCGCCAAAGAAGTAGCCCACCGCGGCATGATCAACCGCGTCATAGCCATTGAGGAAAAGGTGCGCCGGGCGAACGCTTAGCGGTCCAGCGTCCCCGCGATCACGTCACGCAATTGCGTGGCGGCGGCGACATCCCGAGGCGAGCCCTGGTCGGCCGACTGTGCGAGCACCTTCTGCAGCAGCGCGAGCGACTCGGCTGGGGGGCCCCCCTGAGTCCACAGT
>JBKCTR010000435.1:0-1879 GCA_046318755.1 Planctomycetaceae bacterium | reverse complement strand
CCCCGGAGCCTACCACTACCGCGACTGGGTCATTCGGGCTCTGAACCAGGACCTCCCCTTCGATCAGTTTGTGAAGATGCAACTGGCGGGGGATGTGGTGCAGCCGGGATCCCAAGGGGCCTCGGCCACCGGCTTCCTGATGGCGGGCCCCTTCCCCGGGCAAATCACCGCCAAGACCGAGGAACGGATCCGCTACGACCAACTCGACGACATCATGATGACGGTGGGCGGGTCGATGTTGGGGCTGACCCTGGGATGCGTACGGTGTCACGAGCACAAGTACGACCCGTTTCCCCACACCGACTACTACGGCATGGTGGCCTCTTTCGCGCGGGCCACCCACGGCAGCCAGTTTCTGGACCCCGATCCCGCCGCCACGCAGCGGGCGGTCGAGCAACATGCCGCCGACCTGGTGAAGTTGCAACAAGAGCGCACCACCTACGCCCAAGCCACCCTGCCCGGCCGGTTCCAGGAATGGCAGCAGAAGCAGTTCCCGCAATTGACCGGTGAGCCGCGCTGGCAGGTCGGGGTGCCTCAGACAGTCGAGACGACCGACACCTGGCTGGCAACGGATGCCGACGGCGTGATCCGCTTCACCGGCCCCAATCGCCGGAATGCCGATACCTACATCGTCACGGTCTTCACCCATCAGAGGAATCTCACCGCCCTGCGGCTCGACGCCCTCACCGACAAGACACTTCCCAACAAGGGACCGGGGTTGGGTGGAGATGGCAGCTTCACCCTGGCCGACTTCAAGGTGACCGCGAAGCCGCTCGACGCAGCCAGCACCGAGGCCCCCGTCGTGCTGAAGCTCAAGCCGGCGCAGGTTGCGTTCGAAGAGCAGGCGCATCCCTTCAAGAATGCCGTCGATGACAATCCCGGCACGTTCTGGCGGGCGATTGCAGACAACGGGAAAGACAACGCAGGGATTTTCGAGATCGAAGGAGGCCTGCCCGGCTTCGCCTCGGGAACGCGGCTGCAAATCGAACTGAAGTTTGCCAGCGATGGGCTGGGACGGTTCCGGCTGTCGTTCAGCACAGCTCCGGGAGCCCCCACCTGGGCGGGGGAAGTGCAGGGACAGCACCTGGGAGAACTGCGGACGATTTTGGCGGCGAACAACAACACGTTGCCCGAGTCGTTGCGGGAACAGGCGGTCACTTGGCTGGCCCCCTTCGATCCTCCAACGGCCGAGGTCGTGCGGAAGATCGAGCAGCACGTGCGCGCCAAGCCGCGGGCTCCCTTGACCGAGGTTTACACGGCGGTGGCCGGTGGCCGGGATGTGTTTTTCCTGCGGCGCGGCGAAGTCGACGCCAAGGCAGGACAGGCCTCGCCGGCGTTTCTGCAGGTGCTGATGCGGAATGCCGACGGCCCGGCGAAGTGGCTGCCGACGCCGGCGGCCGGCCAACCCGCGACCGAACCGCGGCTGGCCTTGGGGAACTGGATGACCGACGTCGATGACGGAGCCGGGGCGCTCTTGGCCCGGGTGATTGTCAACCGGCTGTGGCAGCATCACTTCGGCCGGGGGCTGGTGGGAACGCCGAATGATTTCGGTGCCCAGGGAGAGCGCCCGTCGCATCCCGAATTGCTCGACTGGCTGGCCCGCGAGTTGATCCGCAGTGGCTGGAAGCTCAAGCCGCTGCACAAGCTGATCGTCCAAAGTGCCGTGTACCAGCAGGGGAATGACGCCCCTGAGGCCAATCTGCAGGCCGACCCGCAGAACCGCCTGCTGTGGCATTACCGCCCGCGCCGCCTGGAAGCCGAGGTGATTCGCGACGCCATCCTGGCGATTGGCGGAAACCTCGATACCACGATGTATGGGCCGAGCTTCCTCGACAATGTGCCCCGGCGATCGGTCTATCTGCGGGTCAAGCGCAGCGAG
>JBKCTR010000434.1:0-9942 GCA_046318755.1 Planctomycetaceae bacterium | reverse complement strand
CCGCATTCTATCATCACCATCGAGCCGCTGGGACAGGTTCTGCGGGAGGAAACGTGTCTCTGTACAGGCGGGACGACTTGAGCCCGCACCGCCCCTCGGGCAATGCCCGCGCCCGTGACACCACGGGGTGCTCAGGTGGTTTTGGCGATGGGGCCGGCTTTCCCGCGGGTGATGCCCAGAATCTCGTTCGCCAACCCCCGATTGATCGAGATGCCATTTCCCGACCAGATGCTGGGCTGGCCCATCCAGTCGACGAAGGAACCTCCCGCCTCGGTGACGATGGGGACCAGGGCGGCGGCATCCCAGGGATTCATCAGCGGGTCGACCATCACGTCGGCCCGGCCCGTCGCCACGAGGATGTGCCCGTAGCAGTCTCCCCAGCCCCGCAGCAGGTGCGACTGGGCCACCAGCGACTCGAACACATCAAACCGGCCAACCCGCGCGTACCCCTGCACTGTCGTGAAGCAGACCGTGGCATTCGAGAGCCGGTCGACCGCCGAAACCCGCGCGGGACGCACCGCGCCGTCACCTGCCCGCCACCAGGCTCCCAACCCCTGGCCTCCCCAGACCGTTTCGTTCATCGCCGGGAAGTGACAGACCCCCGCCACGCACTCGGTGCCCCGTTCAATGCCAATCAGTGTGCCAAACAACGGCACACCATGGATGAACGATTTGGTGCCATCCACAGGATCGAGAATCCAGCGGTAGCCCGAGGTCCCCGGCTGTTCGCCGAATTCCTCCCCCAGAATCGCGTCGGCGGGAAACATCTGCGCGAGCCGGGCGCGGATCAGTTCTTCCGCCCCCCGGTCGGCGGCGGTCACCGGGCTGGCGTCGCGCTTGCTTTCGACCGCCAGGTTCGACGACTGGTAATAAGAGAGAATCAGCGTGCTGGCCTCGGCGGCCATTTGCAGGGCCAGTTCCAGTCGTTTCTGCAGGGGTTCACGAAACTCGGCCGCGTGGGTCATGGAGCAATGTCAGCAGAAGAGGCAGAAAAGACAAGACGGGGGGCCATCAATGTTCGTCGGCGAGGCGGTAGAGCATCTCGCCCGCCTTGCGGACCAGCAGCACCCCCTCATCCTCACGGTGGGCGAACGACTCGACATCGATGCTGGCCGGGTCGCGGTAGCCGAGGTTGATCTGGCGACACTCTTCCTCGGTCAACCCGGTCGCCAGCGTCACCCGCACCCGGCCCCGTTCGATGCCGGTCGCGGCGTCAAACATTCCCTGTCCAAACACATGGGTGGAATGCGCCAACACTCCCCGGGGAATGTGGGCGAACCGCGACCACTGCCGCAGGAAGTAATCGCGGCAGTGATAGCCCACCTGGCGGATGAGCCCCCCGTGGGTGACCGAAATCTCCCGCAGGTGGGGGGCGTAGATGATCAGCTCGCCGCCGTCGGCCACCACCGGCTCAAGCTTGTACATGCACTTCCCCGCGCCCCACAGTTCGTCGTACATCGGGGGAGCGCACGACAGGACCTGCCGGAACGGGGCGGTGGCCCGGGTTATGTGCACCTGCGAAGACAATTGGCTGGCCTGCCTCCAGGCGTCTTCGGGAGTGCCGTAGAACAGGTCGTAGACCCCGGCCTGAGGTGTGACCACGAAGGCGATACAGCGGCGGGGGATGGGGATGAGTTCGGCGGCCCGATCAACCACCGCCCGGACGGGCGTCTGCCGGACCCCGATGATCGACGCGTTCGTGATCAGCGCGCCCAGCCAGTGGAAGAAATTGAGAATCTCAGGACCGGCGATGCCGGGGAAGAAGTACTTGTTCCCCCCCGAGAACCCGACCACTTCGTGGGGAAACACCGGCCCCAGCACCAGCAGCACGTCGTAGTCCTGGATGCGCGAATTGATTTCGACCCGCACCGATTCCGCCAGGAGGCCCCCCGAGATCTCGCGGGTCTCATCGGTCGAGAGGATTCCCAGGCAGGTGAGCCGGTCGGGACGATCCCACTCGTGGTTGTAGAGCCCCACGTTCCGGAAGGTTCCGCGTGCTTCGTCATCGGAGATTCCCAGCAACTGCCGCAGGGCGGCGGGAGTCATCGCGGGAGGAGTTCCCAGAGCCACCAGCTCGTCGAGCTGCCGGGCCACCGGGGCCAGCCGTTCGTGGATCCCCCGGAACAGCAGGGGGAGCGGCGCGGTGCGGGTGGCGTCGGGTACGATCAGCAGCACCCGACGGCCACGGAAGTCGTCCGCGGGGACCTGGGTCGACAGCCAGTCGCGGACCTGGTCTTCCGACAGGGGCGAGCGGGGAACCGGGGGGATGAGCTGGGGCACGGCAGGCAGGTTGCCCAGAGGGCTTTCGTCAGTGGAAAAATGGGGATTCCAGGTCGAGTTCCAGTGGCCAATCCGCCAGAGCCCCGGCTGAAGAGGTTCTGCGAAGCCCCCTCCTGGATCCGGGCCGGGAAGTGCCCAGGCCCAACCTGGCCCAACCGAGCTACTTCAGGCCGACTGTTGTTGCGGGCCGACAAGACCAACCCGACAGACTCGAGCAGGTCACGCCGTCTGCATCTCGAAGGGGTTCTTGGGACCACCACCGCCGAACCGGCAGAGGAGGATGCCGAATTCGTACAGCACCAGCAGGGGAATCATCATCGCAAGCATGCTGATGGGGTCGGCAGGGGTCAGTACCATCGAGAGGAAGGCGATGATCAGGATGGCCCAGCGGCGATGTTCGCTGTACAGCCGATTGGGAACGAGGTGAATGCGATCGAGCACCACCATCACCAATGGGAGTTGGAAGCTCAGCCCGAACATCAGCGACACCACCAGGGCGAACATGATCCACGTGCCGATTTTGATTTCGGGACGCACCGCCAGATCCACGTTGAACTTGAACAGGAACGTGAGCATGAACGGGATGACCACGTAGTAGCAGAAGACCACCCCGGCGAGGAACAACCCGATCGACAGGGGCAGATAGCGGTAGACATACCGCCGTTCGTTGGGGTACAGACCTGCCGCGACGAACTGCCACAACTGGAAGAAGATCCAGGGACTGGCGAGGATGAAGCCCACCACCAGGGAAACCTTCAGATAAATCCTGAAGGCCTCGTCGCCCCCGTCGGTCCGGGGCCGCATGTTTTCGAGTTGCATTTCTTTAAGGAACTTGCCAAATGGCTGGTCGGCGAGAGGGATCTCGATGACCACCTCGGGGGTATTGGCGGGCAACTCGGGGTAGAAATCGGGCTGGGCCTGATGCAGGGCCTGCGCCACCTGTCGGCCGTCGATCTTCAGATGGAAAGCCGGGTCTTCCGGTGGAGGGGCCGGGGGGACGACCGGTTCCGGATCTTCGCGGCCCAGCCAGCGGTTGAGACTGCGTCGGGCGGAGTCCCAGACCCCGGGTTGAGTTGCCTTGTCGACGGCCTCCTGCCCGGTCACCGTGACCTTCGACTGCCCATCGATGAACACGCTCTTCATGGCGGAGTTCACGGGGCGCTGCATCTCGATGATCACGGGCTGCGAGATCCAGAAAGCAGCCACGGTGGCAATCAGCCAGCCGACAATCGCCTTCCACAGATGCATCCGCAATGCTTCGAGGTGCTCGCCGAACGTCATCGTCGAGTCGTCGAAGAGATCCTTGTCGGTCATGCCACAGGTTGCCTTGAAGTGCCGGCCGGTTGGGAAACCAAGTTGGAAACTGGGGAACAGACAGCCGTAGGGCGGTCAGTCGATGATCCCCATCGCCCGGGCCCAACTATCCGGCAGCAGGATGTGCTGCTTGTTGGTGTAGAAGTAGTAAATCAGGTTTGAGGTGATGATGAGCGACACAATCGCGAAGACCACTTGGCCGTACTTTTTGATCGGTGATTCGATCGGGTTGCCGAATTTGTCGACCTTGACCACCTTCTTCACATACTGCTTCTCGGCCACGATGGTCTGCAGGTCGAGCGTATCGCGGAAGTAGTAGGCAATCAGCCCCAACACGCGGGCCAGGTAGACCTCGGCGAACGAGCCAACCAGCACCAGGGCGGCACCGCAGACTCCCAGCACGGTCCAGCGGATCCAGTCGAACTGCGGTGTGGCCTGTTTCTGCATCGCATCCAACAACTCGTTGCCCATCATGAAGGCCACCACTCCCGCCGCCAACATGACGGGAATCGACCAGACAATGCGGGCCAGGAAGTAAATCATCACCCCCCCGAAATTCTTCAGGGCCAGCGCCATGGTGACCCAGGCCATCCATGCCCGGTACGAGACCGGCATCGAGAAATGGATCATCGAGATGGGATATGCCAGGAAACCCAACGGCATCCACGCATGGCTGATGCTCCACACGATGTACTTGATCCCCAGGGCGACCGAGGTGAACATGTCGAATTTGACATCTTTGAGTGACGACTTCTTGACGGTCGTCAGCTTGACGGTCTCGACATTGAGGTGGAAGATCCACCCGGGAAATGTGAACGAACAGAGCGCACACAAGAATCCCCAAAACGCCTTGGGAGGGCCGTCCGAACACCACCCCACCATGAAGGCGCAGAACCCGGCCAGGCCAGCGAAGATCAGCATGTACGATGCGGTCTGCAGCACCGAGCCGAGATTTTCCAGCGTGAACTCCCAGGCGTCCTTCCAGACCACCTTGTAAAAGTCGCGCGGGTCCACCCCCTTCAGGCTCTTCCGACGGCGGGCCTCCTTGCTGAGTTGGCCCGTGCTGGGATCGGTGCCGCACTTGGGGCATTCGCGGGCCCCATCGGGAATGTCGGCACCGCACTTGGGGCACAACTGGGTCTCGGTATCGACCGCCTTCGACAGGTCCAGCTTCGCCAGCAGGCTGTCATCATCTTCGACCTTCTTGGGCTTGGCGTCTGTTGCGCCACTTCCCTTCTCGGCCGGAATCTTGATCTTTGTCTCGCAGTCGGGGCACTTGAGCGCCTTGCCACGCGCCGCATCGGGGGCGGTCAACACCTTCTGACATCCAGGACACCGAACTTTGACCGGCATGGGCGTGCGAGACGGGGCGTGCGAGACGGGGTGGAGGAGGCGGCAACAGGCCTGCGAATAGCTACGGAGTTCCAGTGTAACAACTCCTCGGCCTGAGTCACGCCGGGGGCCATCCGGGGTCGGGTTGCGTTGCTTCGGTCAGACCGCGACAATTTCGTCGACGGGTTGTTTTGGATTCCCGTCACAACCAGGAAAAGTCCCCAGCACAACCGTTCAGACTCCCGCCTCCCCGGAATTCCGATCGGGAGAGGATTTGAGTATTCATGCATCTCTCCAACCTGACTGTCCAGATCCTCGGTCTGCTTCCCCTTGCGGAGGTGGTTGCGGGGGAGACCGCCGGGTCGTCGACTGCCACCACCTTGTTGCAACTGGCCCTCTTGGCCTTGCTGGTCTGCGCCAATGGGTTTTTTGTGGCGGCGGAATTCGCGCTGGTCAAAGTGCGGCTCAGTCAGGTCGAGAACCTGGCTCGGGCCGGTTCCTGGACCGCCGGGGTCACCCGTCACGTACTGGGGCACCTCGACGAATACCTTTCGGCCTGCCAGTTGGGGATCACCCTGGCCAGCCTGGGGTTGGGGTGGGCGGGTGAGGCGGTGGCCCATCGTCTGCTGGAGCCGGTCTTTCACTGGATCGGGTTTCCCGGAGCCACCCAGTA
Organism: Planctomycetaceae bacterium; assembly: GCA_046318755.1. Classification (GTDB taxonomy): domain Bacteria; phylum Planctomycetota; class Planctomycetia; order Planctomycetales; family Planctomycetaceae; genus UBA10511. The sequence goes on along the minus strand of JBKCTR010000434.1, from coordinate 4,343 downwards.
CGTCACCGTGCCCCTGGCCTTCTTGCTGATCACCTTCCTGCACATCTCGCTGGGCGAGCAGGTCCCCAAGATCATGGCGATTCGCAAGGCGCAGCCGACCGCGCTGGCGGTGGCCGTCCCGCTGACCATTTTCTACAAGCTGCTGTGGCCCTTGATCTGGGTGCTGCATGCTTCCAGCAACCTCATCTTGGCCACCTTGGGGGTGCGGGTGGGGGGGGCGGGTCATGAGGAGCTGCATTCCGAAGAGGAACTGCGGCTGATCCTGGCCGAGTCGGCCGCCGGGGGGCAGGTGACCCGCGGCGAGCGGTTGATGATGGAGAACGTGCTCGACCTGGAAGACAAGGTCACCCGGCAGGTGATGGTTCCCCGGCGGGATATTGTCTACCTCAACAACCGTCGCCCGATGGTCGAAAACATCGCGCTGATCGCCGAGTCGCAGTACACACGGTTTCCGCTCTGCGACGGCGATCTCGACCGCGTGGTGGGGATGGTGCATGCCAAAGACCTGCTGGCCAGCCTGCACTCCGGAAAGCCGCTTCCCAGCCTGACGGAAATTGTCCGCCGGCTGCCGTTCTTTCCCGAGACGATGCCCCTCGACGTGCTGTTGCGCGAGTTCCAGAAGAACCGCACGCATGTGGCGATGGTGGTGGATGAATACGGCACGGTCTCGGGGATGGTGACGTTTGAGAACGTGCTCGAGCAGGTGGTCGGGCCCATCCAGGACGAGTTCGACCGTGAATTGCCGACCATCATCCGCCGATCGAATGGGCGGTATCTGGTTGACGCCCTGTGCAATCTGGACGACCTGGTCGAACAATGCCACGTCGACATTCCGCACGATGTCACCAGCGACACCGCGGGGGGGCTGATGGTGGAACTGCTGGGGCACATCCCGGTGCCCGGCGAGAAGATCCGCCTGGGTAACCACGAGCTGACCGTGCTGGATGCCGAACCCACGCGCGTGCGCCGCCTGGAAGTGCAGGAACTTGTTTCTCCAGCCGGTGACCCGGGGGCGAAAGAACCTGCAAAAAACCCACCAGCCGACTGACCGTGGAAAAAACCGCGGAGACCCGGCCTCGCGCCAGGCAGGCAACTGATGGGAAGTTGTTGGAAATCCAGACCTGCGGGCTCCTTTGTGGTGGCCGGGTGCACGGCTCGCTTGACTGGGCACCCGCTGCCGAGATTCTCCTGCTCATTGCCTTCGACGGACGGCTGTACAAAAACGAACTGCGGAGATCGGGATTGGTGATTCAGACTCTTGTTCAAAGGAGTTGACCTGTGGTCAGGGCTGATTGTTTTCCATGGAATGGACAGGCACGCCAACGCCAGATTTGATCCCTCCGGGCATTGATGACCCCCATGAAATGGACCTGAGTATGATGCCGGCCGAGGAGGTTGGCCCCGAAAAGAAAATTCCGGAAGTAAAGAGTCCGGAGGAATCCTCAGCGGGGAAAAAACGTTCGGCGAGAGGCGATCTGGGGACGGTGCGGCCCATGTTTGTGGATCTGGATGGAACTCTCATCCAGACCGATTTGTTGCATGAGGCGATCCTGACGCTTGCTTTCCGGGCGCCGCGCGATCTCTTGGGAATTGTCTGGGGGGCCAGGCACAGTCGGGCGGCCCTCAAGCAGCAGCTCGCCCGCGCCGTCCATCCGGATGCGGCGACCTTGCCGTATCGCCCGGAAGTGCGCACTCTCATCGAGATGCATCGGGCCAGCGGGGGGCGAACGGTCCTGGCGACGGCCAGTGATGCCTCGTGGGGCGTGCGTGTCGCCGGGCAGTTGGGGATATTCGACGACGTTCTTGCCAGTGATGGGGTTGTGAATTGCCGGGGGGACGCCAAACTGCTGGCAATTCAGGAGTATTGTCGCCGGCAGGGCTTCGAAGAATTCGACTACGTCGGGGACAGTCATGCCGACATTCCCATCTGGAAGGAGGCCACGGGCGTGCACCTGGTGGCCCCCACAGTTGGCCTGAGGCACCGTGTGGGGCGACTGACCGATCGGGTGCAGACCTATGGAACTCGCTCTGGCTGGTGGACGGCGCTGTGGAAAGCCCGGCGGCCTCACCAGTGGGTCAAGAACCTGCTGGTGTTCGTTCCCCTTGTGGCTTCTCCCTCGATCCAACAGTTGGGGTTGTGGCAGTCAGCCCTGATTTGCGCCAGTTGTTTCTGTCTGTGCGCCTCCGCCGTCTACCTGGTGAACGATCTGGTCGATCTCGAAGCCGACCGCCAGCACACCCGCAAGCGCGACCGCCCCTTTGCCGCGGGGACTCTGCCGGTCTGGCAGGGCCCGGTGCTGGCCCTCGGGTTGGTGAGCGCCGCGGGGGTGGCTGCCTGGCTTTTTTTGCCCCCCACAACGGTGAGCCTGCTCGTCGGGTATTTCGCGATGACCTGTCTTTACACCGTGCTGTTCAAACGCATTGCGATGCTCGATGTGCTGGTTCTGGCGGGCCTGTACACGCTGCGGTTGTTTGCCGGTGCCAGTGCGGTGGGAGTTGAGGTTTCGGAATGGCTGGCGGCCTTTGCAATGTTTTTCTTTTTGTCGCTGGCTTTCTCGAAGCGTTTCACTGAACTGGATCTTGCCTCCCGTTCACGGCAGGTCGTCCTGCGGGGGCGCGGGTACCGGACTGGGGATCTTGGACTTGTGGAAGTGGCGGGAGTATCGAGTGGATACATCGCCGTCCTCGTGCTGGCCCTGTACCTGAACAGCCCCCAGGCGCGGTCGCTCTACCCCAATCACCGCGTGTTGTGGCTGGTCTGTGTCGTCCTGATTTATTGGATCAGCCGCGTCTGGTTGAAGGCGAAACGGGGTGAACTGGCTGATGATCCCATTGTCTTTGCCTTTCGGGATCGAGCCAGCCTCTGGCTGGGGGGCGTGGTGATCATGTTGATCCTCGCCGCCTGTTACCCCTGAAACATCCCCGTCCAGCAGTCTTCCCCACCTCGCGAGATGCCCACGATGTCTCCCCCGCCCGGCCTCCCCCATCTCTTCGCGGCCTCGAAGCAACGAATGGTTGTCTGGCTTGCCTGTGGTCTGGGTGTGGCCACGTTTTTGCTGAATCTTCCGGTCGAACAGCAGTTGGACCAACGCGCAGCCTTCGGTCAGTTTGATGTCCTGTTTGACATGGATCCCAACCTCCGGCTCCTGGGCATCACCGAGGGATTCGAGGTTTTTCGCCTGGTCCACCCCAATTTCGGCAACTATTTTCGTCTGCCGATTGCCGCCATTGCGAAGGTCGCGTCTTCCACGGGGCTCGGCCGGTTGCCCGAGCCCGAGTTGACTCGAGGCCTGGGACTGTTGGTGACGCCCGCCATTTCGGGATGCACTGTGGCGGTCGTGTTGCTGCTGCTGAATCGACTGGGGTTGGGGAGCGGGTCCAGCCTGTTGCTGGCCAGTCTGGGGGCGGTTTCCTTCAGCCAGCTGATAGGCGGCAGTGTTCCCGAGCACTTTCCACTGGGAGGCTTCTGCGTCGCGCCCCGAATGTTGCGGGCCGCGACCGAGTTGCGGGATGACAGGTCGCCCCGGAGCTGGGCCTGGTTGTCCCTGTGCACCCTGGCCGCCGGGACCACGGTCACCCAGATCATCCCGACATTGCTGCTGATGGTTGCCAGTGGACGCGGCAGTGGCTGGACCTGGCGGCATGCGGTGCGGCAGGTTGCAGCGGTGGGTGTCTGTGCAGGGTTGTTGACCTATGGATCGGCTTTGGCACTGAATCGATTGTTTCCCCCGAGAACATCGATGGCGATGGCCTCCGTCCCTGCCAGGGCTCAGGACGCAGAGGAAAAGCCGGTTCCTTCTTCCGCCTCCTCGAAAAAAGTCTGGACCTTGCGTGAAAATCTCAGCCATCACGGACGATGGGTCGAAAGGTTTCTCCGGTTGGATGCGGACTTAAACGAACAATTGACCAGAGTCCCCGAAGTGCTGGTCAATACTTTGTCGCCTCCCCGGATTGGCACGCAAGTGCTCAGTCGTGGTCAAATCCAGAAGGGAACATACGAATTCGGGTTCACACTGGAGAAGACCGGCCAGTGGGCCACCATGGCGATTGTCCCGCTGCTGTTGGTGACGGGGTTGGTGGGGAGTCGCCACGGCTCACGCGTTCAGAAGTTCGTCACGCTGGCTGCGGCGCAAATACTGCTCTTCAACATGGTCTTGCACAGCCTCTGGGGGCGGGAGTTTTTTCTTTATTCCCAGCATTGGCTGGTCGCTCAGATTGTATTGCTCGCAGGGAACCTGGCCTACCCGATCCGCACACGCCGAGCCTTCTGTGGACTCTTCATGATCCTGGTTCCCGTAGTGGCCTTGCACAACGCCAATTTGATTTGGAGCATGCTGCAGCGA
>JBKCTR010000433.1:0-3660 GCA_046318755.1 Planctomycetaceae bacterium | reverse complement strand
GACGTCGTTTCATCGGTCACCTCTCCTCGAAAAACCAGCCGGCGAACCACCGACCAGGCACAACCACGAACCGGGGGGAGTGTAGCGTGTGGTGGCGGGGGAGGTGGGGCGAAGAACCCCGGTCCTCCACGCCTTCCCGCGACGGCCGAGCTGCCCGATCGACTGGCGGTCAGCCAATCTGGTCTGGCCATGCTCAGGGAAAAACAAAGGCCTCTCCCGGCCGGGCCGCACCCGAGAACTCACTCCCCCGCAGGACGAATCAACTTCGCAATCCGGTGCGGGTGGGTCTGGGCGGGGATCAGGCCGGTGTTGTGCAGTTCTTCCAGCGTCGCGTGGGGGAGTTGCCGGGCGAGGGTTTGGCCCGCTTCGCGCAGCGGCAGCGGCGTTCCTTCGGTTTCGATCAGCAGCACCGGGTTCTCGATCTGCGGCAACAGCGGGCTGAGGTTGGTCTGGGCAATCACCTGGGCCAACTCGCACAGTGGCGCGATTGGCATGCGCCCCAGGCGGTCGATGAAGAATTCGAACCGGGTCTCGTCAAACGGCGGGAAAAACCGCCGGTGGCTGTGCCGTTGCATCGCCCGCCAGCCCGGCAGCCGCTGGACTGTGCCCGGCAGCCAGCGTCCACACCCGGCCAGGAACCGTTCGGTCGCCGTCAACTGCCGGTGGGCGTAGCCGGCCACCAGCGTGAGGTGGGTGAACTGCCGGGGGCGGTCGTGCAGGGCCCGCAGCCCCACCAATCCCCCCAGGCCGGTCGCCAGCAGGCGGTTGGGTTCGCCCGGCCAGTGATCGGCAATCTCGAACAGATCGGCCACCAGCCGGTCGAGCGTCACCGGGCCCCGTTGCGGCGACTTCACCCCCCGCCAGTCGAACAGCACGCAGCGGAACTGGTCGCGCAGCAGCCAGGCGAGCAGGAACGACAGCTCCCGCGGCTCGGCCAGGCTGTTGAGAAAGATCAAGGGCGGCCCTTCTCCCAGGGTCAAGCCGGTCAACTGCGTTCCGGGCACCTCCACTGTCCAGTGGGTGGCCCGTTCCGTCACCTCCCGCAGGACCTCCTGCCACTGCAGCGGCGGCGGACAGGCCCCTCCCTCGGCGGGCGCGGCGGGTGAGGGGGGGGCGTCGCTTCCCGGACTGAACGGTACGACGGACGCCGCGAGAGCGCCGGGGACTGCGACCGGAGCAGGCGACGGAGAATCCTCGGGCGGAATCAACGCAGACGGCAGCTCGCTCATGTCGCGGCCAGCGCCTCATCGGCCTTGAGGATCAATTCGTACGCCTCGCGCGAGGTCTCAGTCGCCCGCAGGTTGTCGATGAACGACGGTTGCTGCAGGATCCGTCCCAGGCGGGCCAGTACGGCCAGGTGGGTGTGCGAATCGCGGCAGAGGACCAGGAAGAACATGTCGGTGAGGGTGCGATTGGGACCACCGAAGGGGATGCCCGAGGACGTCTTGCCAAACGCCAAGAGCGATTGCCCCAGCGACTGCGGCTGCGGATTGCGCGGGTGGGGAATGGCCACGCCCGATTCGAACGCGGTGGGCATGGCGGTCTCGCGCTCGAGGCAGGCCGCCAGCAAAGCCGCCGGTGCCCAGATTTGCCACGTGCGCCCCGCCACCTCGATCAGCGATTCGAGCACCGACCGCTTCGTGCGGGCATCGAGTGGTACTTCCACCAGTTCGGGGGCCAGCAGCTCGGCCAGGGGGGAATCGTGGGCGGGGTCGAACGCCTTCTGGGCCGATTCGATCCCGGCCAGTTGCTCGCTCGAAAACTCGCGGATCTCCTGTTCGAGCCAGTGCCGAATCTCGGCCGGGTGAAACCGCCAGGTCCCCTCGATGCGGTGGCCGGGGATGCGCCCCCGCTGCACCTGCTTTTCCACCTCGCGACGATCGCGCCCCAGGTGTTCGGCGAGTTCTTCGAGTGTCAGGAAGTCATGCGCCACAGGGGGGGCCTCAACAGGGGACCAGAAGGAGAGTGCGGCGGGGGGCCTCACCGGCACGAGGCGACCGGCAGCAGAGTCTAACCGCCCCAGCCTGATACGAGACATCATAGTGAACGCGGGTGACCAGCGGGACGCCGCACGGCACCCGCGGGATGGCGGCCAACGGCGCTGCGACATTCCGAGGGAATTCGCGGTGTCGACCGACAGCGATCGTTGGAGCAAAACCCTGGTCCCCAACCGGCCGCATGAACGCAGCGTTGCCAAAGGAACCCGACCTGTGGGTGCCGTTCCACCGGTCCCCCTCGACGGCATCCGACCGGTGGCCACCAGATCGTCAGGTGGCAATCCGCGCCGCTGGCCGAATCAGCGGGCGGCGAGGTCGTCGGGCTGGGGGAGGTCGGCGAGGTTGGCGAGGCCGAAGACCGAGAGGAACCGCTCGGTGGTGCGGTAACGCACTTCTTTGGGTTGCTCGGGATCACGTTCGAGTTGGATCAATTCGCGGCGCAGCAGTTGCCGCAATTGGTTCCCGGGACTGGCCTTGCCGAGGGCTTCTATCTCTTCCTGGGTAATGGGTTGGCGGTAAGCGACCAGGGCCAGGACCTCGAGCAGATCCTGCGAGAGGCGCACTTCGCGCGGGCCCTGCCCGAACACGCGGGCCCGCAGGCGGTCGTATTCGGGGCGCAGTTCGAGACGGTAGCCGCCGTCTCCCAGGCGAATCTCGTAGGGGCGTTCCTGGGCCGCGTAGAGCGTGTTCAATTCATCGATGAGTTCGGGGACCTGATCGACGGTGATGGCCCCCCGCAGCAGGGCGTAAAGTTTGCCCGCCGTCAGCGCCTGTCCCCCCACAAACAGAGCCGCCTCGATGACCTGCGACGGGGTCACGTTGACATCGGCCGGGTTCGGTTGGGGGGCGGCCGGGGGGGGCACGCGACTGGCGGGGGGGGCAAAACGAGTCTGGGCCGTGGGGGCGGCGGGACTGGGCTCGCTCGCGGCGAGGGTCTCGGCCTGCCAGGCGGCCTGCGTCTCGGGGGGGAGCTGGGCCTGCAGCGCTTCGAACTCGGCGTGCGCCTGCTCTTCGAGCGCCAGGGCTTCGGCCGGGTCGACAGCGGCGGCGCTGGCCGAGGGGAGCTCGGCCGCTGCCGGGAGGTCCCCGGCCTCATCGTCGGTCCAGGAGGTCAGATCGACGGGAATTTCGTCATCAGAAGCAGTGTCAGAGACGGGGAGCGAATCGGGAGAAAGCCCGGTTGCGGCTGCGGCTGCGGCTGCCGGGCCGGGGGCGGGTGGCGCGAGATTCCCGGCGGGCGGACCTGCGACGGGGTCGGCGGGGTTGGGAAAGTCGTCGTCGGTCTCGGTTTCGGCCTGGGCCGACTCGAACGCTGCGAGGGCTCGCTGGTAGGCCTCTTCGATTTCGTCTTGCGAGATCAGTTCTTCGTCCAGCGCGTCGCGGTCGTCGGGGAGCTCGTCGGGAGGGGGCGAGGAACTGATCATAATCGCGACCGGGGACGTCGGCGGGGGTCTGAGGGACCGGGGGGGGCGGGTTTTACCCCGAGTGTCAGGGGGGACACAATACGAAGCCTGGGGGATTCCTCTTGCCCCCGGTTCGTTCCTTTTGCTAAACCCCCCAGTGTGGGACGGAGTGTGACGGGTCGAGGATCGGCCCGAACCTCCACCAGCCCCCTTCCCAAGGGCTGGACCGATCCCTTCAGACGAGCAGGATGCATGTCGCC
>JBKCTR010000432.1:0-19067 GCA_046318755.1 Planctomycetaceae bacterium | reverse complement strand
CGCCGCTGAAGAGAAGAAGGCCGAGTAGTGTCGGAGAAACCCGAGCGGTCCCGGAGCCTTCGGGAACCCGCAGGGTGGACGCCCGGCTACGGGGTTGCGATGGAAACACGGCGTCTTGCCAAGACGCCGTGTTTTTTTGTTATGCAATCAGCTCCTCCCCGCGAACAGATCCCCGCTTTGGAAGCAGAAATTCCAGTGGAGCGCGGCCCTGGGTAAGCGACGGCGGTACCGCCGGTGCCAGAGATTGGCGAGGCGGGCGAGTGCGTTGGCCCAACGTCGCCGGCGTCTGCGCGTGGCGGAATGGTGATGAAGTCGACTCTCCGCCCCGGTGAGAGCCGCTTCGGGCAGGCTGAGCCGATTTGTAACAAGTAACGCGAACTTGGCAGTGCTGCTGGTTCCGTCCCGTTCGAAAACAAACGAACGCGGTGGGGATCAATCCGCCCGTCCTGGGGGGGGTTGTAAGAAGGTGAAGGCCAAAATCGTGGTCAGGCCAGCCAGACACATCAGCGACTGGCTGACAGTGGGATGCCCAATGGTCCAATGCAGCAGAGGCAGGAACCAGGGGTCGGCGGACTGGATCGATTCGCCCGGCTGCGGAGCACGAGGCTCTCGTGCAGAAGCCGTATTCGTCGGAACGGCCAAAGTGAGGTGAGGCGGCAGAGGGATGGCCTCTTCGTCGGCGGGGCGGAAGTCAAACGCCTGCCGGGCCAGTTCCCGGGCAAAGGCCGGGTCACGTTCACACGCCACCGCCAACTTTTGGAGCCGGACGGTTTCGGTCTGCCAATTCAACAGCCTCTGGTGGTTGATCCGTTCGGTCCGGCGGAGATCCGAATTCAGCACCCATTTGGGAGCCAAATAGACAGCAGCATAGACTGCGCCAGAGCCAAACAGGCAGACCCAAAACAAAACAGAGGCCCACCCCGCAAGCACGAGGTGGGCCCAGTTGTCATTCTTTCGAGGTGTGGCGTAGGACCGGGGCAATTCCGACATGACCGTCGTGATCGACTGTCTGGTCGGGAAACTCGACCCAACCCCCGCAAGCCGTTACTTGCGCCACAAGCGGCCCCCGTAGACCGCCTCGTCACCCAGCATTTCCTCGATCCGCAACAGTTGGTTGTACTTGGCGATGCGGTCGGTCCGGCTGGCGGAACCCGTCTTGATCTGCCCGGTCCCCAAACCGACGGCCAGGTCGGCAATGGTCGTGTCTTCCGTTTCGCCGCTGCGGTGGCTCATGACGGCGGTGTAGCCGTTCCGTCGCGCCAGTTCGACTGCCTCGATGGTCTCGGTGAGGGAGCCAATCTGGTTGACCTTCACAAGGATGCTGTTGGCAACCCCCTTGTTGATTCCCTCTTGAAGCCGCTCGACGTTGGTGACGAACAGATCGTCTCCCACCAACTGGACTTTGCTGCCGAGTTTGTCGGTCAGCAGCTTCCAGCCCTTCCAGTCATCCTCAGAGCAGCCGTCTTCGATCGAGCAGATGGGATACTTCGAAACCCAGTCTTCGAGCACGCCCACCATCTCGGCCGGGGAGATCTTCTTCCCCTCGAAGGTGTAGGTGTCGCTCTTCTCGTCAAAAAACTCGGTGGAGGCCACATCGAGGGCAATCTTCACTTGCTTGCCCGGCTCGTAACCCGCCTTTTCGATGGCCGTCATGATGCAATCGAGAGCCGCCCGGTTGTTCCCCAGAGCCGGGGCAAAACCCCCTTCGTCTCCCACGGCGGTGCTCAGGCCCTTGTCTTTCGACAGCACCTTCTTCAGGGCATGGAAGATCTCGGCACCGGCCCGCAGGGCGTCGCGGAACGAGTCGAATCCCAACGGCATGACCATGTATTCCTGCACGTCGATGCCGTTGTTGGCGTGTGCGCCGCCATTGATGATGTTCATCATCGGTGCGGGCAGCACCTTCGCCCCCACCCCTCCGACATAACGGAACAGGGGGAGGTAGCTCGAGCGGGCCGCGGCATGCGCAGCCGCCAGAGAGCAGCCCAGAATGGCATTGGCCCCCAGCTTCTTCTTGTTCTTGGTGCCGTCGAGTTCGAGCATCACCCGATCGATCAGCAACTGGTCGCAGACATCCAGCCCAATCAGTTCCGGGGCGATCAGCTCGTTGACGTTCTCAACCGCCGTCAGCACCCCCTTGCCGAGATACCGCTTGCGGGTTGACTCGTCGGCTTGGCTGACATCACCGTCGCGCAGTTCGACCGCCTCGTGCTTCCCCGTGCTCGCCCCGCTGGGGACGGCCGCCCGACCCAGCGTTCCATCCTCGAGTTCAATGTCCACTTCGAGCGTGGGATTTCCGCGACTGTCCAGAATCTCCCGCGCGTGCACCGACTCAATCAACGAACTCATCAACTGGCTTCCTGTTCAGTGAAACACGGCGGCGGCCACACCGGCGCATCGGGGCCAGCCCACCACCTGAGAAGTCCGCGATTGTTGCGAGTTGGGGCCAATTTTGCCACCTTGGGAGATCGTCTGGCTGTCCGTGGTTGCTTCCCGGCGGCTTGGTCTTCGATTCCCACACCTACTCTTGTTCCCCGCATGTCCACTCCGGTTGAACGCCGTGCTCCACTTCCCATGGACCCCCGTGTCACCAGCATCCAGCCGGGCAGTGGTGTCTGCATGCGGCTGGAACTGGCCTGGGGGGCGGTGCGTCGGTGGTGGTTGAAGACCTTTCGGAGGAACTATGTCGCCAAGATGGCCGAACTGCGACAGGGAGATTTCAATCCCTGCCCCTTCGAGGTGTTGGATCCCCGCGATCTGAAATTCTATCGGAATCAGGGGGGTTATTATTGGAAGCCGGAAGACGACCCCTTTGCCTGGCGAGATCAATTGCCCTTTGCACGGGCGGGGCTGACCGAGCTGTGGGTGCTGACCTTGGGATTCTGGCTGGCGGCTGGATTGGGGTGGTGGTGGGCCCAATCCCTCGGTGCTCCCTGGAACTGGTTGCTCCAGATTCTCGCCCTCGCGGGAATCTTTTGCGGAGCGTGTATCGTCTGGTTCTTCCGGAACCCCCAGCGCGTCCCTCCCAGCGATCCGCGGGCCTTGGTCTCACCGGCAGACGGTACGGTTGTTCATATTGAGGAGCTGCCCCATGACGAGTTCATCGGTGGGCCAGCGCTGCTGGTCGGGATTTTCCTCTCGGTCTTCAACGTGCACATCAATCGGGTCCCCACGGCGACCCGCGTGGTGGGGGTTCGATACCGCCCCGGCAAGTTTTTGAACGCCCTGAAACCCGCCTCGGCACAAGAAAATGAACGCCTTGAACTGCTGTTGCAGGAGACCGGTCCCAGGGGGCGGCCCCTGATTGTCCGGCAGATTGCCGGGGCGATTGCCCGCCGGATTGTCTGCTGGGTGCGGCTGGATGAGGAACTGCCGACCGGGGCGCAGTTTGGGATGATCAAGCTGGGCTCGCGGACCGAAGTGCTGGTGCCGCGCGAGGAGGGGCTGGAAATCGTGGCGAAGTGGGGGCAGAAGGTTGTCGCGGGCGAATCGATTCTGGTCCGCTACCGGACGAATTGACGTTGCCCGAAACCGAACTTTCGGCAAGACTCCTGCACGGGGGAGGCTGCGCCCAGCCTCCCCGCTGACAGGTCGACGGCTCCCGGGAGGACCCCAGGACCCCGACCCAGGTGGAGTCCCGGGAGAGTCCACGGATGGACATGTTCGTCATTCACGGCGGTCGACGCCTGCGCGGTCGCGTACGCATCAGCGGTGCGAAGAACGCGGCGCTGCCCATCATGGCGGCCTGCCTCGCCGCCGACGGACCGGTCCGTCTCCGCGACGTACCCGCCCGGGCGGACGTCGACACAAGGACCCAGTTGCTGGAATCACTGGGGATGTCGATTCGTCACGAAGTCCCCGCGGAACAGGCAGATCCCAGTCTGTCGGGAAGTGTGGATGACTGCGAATGCGTCGGAGAGAGCTGGGACGAATTCTCGGCCGCCGCGAACTGTGCGGATCCCAGCGGGGGATCGACCGCCGTTCCCTTTGATTCCCCGGCAGCCAATCTCCTGCCGACTGCTCCCCTGCGCCTGGAGGTGGTGGATGAGACCGAGTGTGTGGCCCATTACGACATGGTGCGCCGCATGCGGGCCAGCATCTGCGTCCTGGGGCCCTTGCTGGCGAGACGCGGACGCGCCTGCGTCTCTCTGCCCGGGGGCTGCGCGATTGGTGATCGGCCTGTCGATCTGCATCTGAAGGGCTTGTCGGCACTGGGGGCCGATCTCAAGATCGAACGGGGCTACATCTGGGCCCGCGCCCGGCGGCTGAAGGGCACCCGCATCTATCTGGGAGGGGCGTTTGGAAGCACCGTGACGGGCACCTGCAACGTCATGACCGCGGCCACCCTGGCCGAAGGCATAACCCACATCGAAGCGGCCGCCTGTGAGCCCGAGGTGGTCGATCTGGGGAACTTTCTGAATCGCATGGGGGCCCGCATTTCGGGCCTGGGGACCCCATTTCTGCAGATCGAGGGGGTTGACCGCCTCGTGGGATGCGAGCACGTGGTGTTGCCCGACCGCATTGAGGCCGGGACCCTGATGTTGGCTGCCGCCATCACCAACGGCGATGTGGTTCTCGACAACATTCGCCTCGAGCACCTGACGGCGGTGGTTGAGACACTGCGGGGGATGGGAGTCACCATCGAAGAGTTCGGCGAGGCGATCCGGGTGATGGTCCGGGGAGAGCTGCGTCCACTCGATTGCATCATGCTGCCGTATCCCGGATTGCCAACCGATCTGCAGGCCCAAATGATGGCCCTGTTGTGCACGGTTCCGGGGATCAGCATCATCACCGACAAGGTCTTCCCCGACCGCTTCATGCATGTGGCCGAGCTGTGTCGACTGGGGGCCACCATCCGCCGCGAGGGAGCGAGTGCCATCATCAATGGCACCGCTCATCTCTCAGGTGCGAGTGTGATGGCGTCGGACCTGAGAGCGTCGGCGGCACTGGTGCTGGCGGCCCTTGCGGCGCGGGGAGACTCGGCCGTGCGGCGGATCTACCATCTCGATCGTGGTTACGACCGGCTGGAATACAAGCTGAAAGATCTGGGGGCCGCGATTCTCCGCACGGTCGATCACCCTCACAATCTGCCGGCCGGGCTGCAGGTCAGCTCGCAGGAATTGCCCCCCCAGGAACTGCCCGCCAACGAGCTGCGGGGGCCCAAATGGCTGCGCCGTGGTGAGTTCAAACTGGTGACGCCGGAAGAGGAATAGCAACGGATGTCGGCTTCACGGGGTGGACCTGCCGGTGGGCCCGACCGTTGGCCGATCCCGGGCCCCATCAGCTGGCTCCGGCCAGTTCGGCAATCGCTTCCCCCGAGCTGACGATGGGAATGGGGCGCCCGGCAAAATTGGGGATCGCCGTGTTGCGGTAATCGATCTGCAGATGGCGGTAAATCGTCGCCAGGAAATCGCCCGGGCCCACCCGCCGTTCGATGGGATCTTCCCCCCGGGGATCGGTCGCTCCAATAACCTGACCCGTGCGAATTCCCCCCCCGGCAAACAGCATGGTGTTGGCCCGCGGCCAGTGATCGCGACCGGGTTGTACAACACCGGCCTCGCGGCTGGCGACCCCCCCGCCACTGGACGCGACATGCGAAATGCGCGGGGTGCGGCCAAACTCTCCGGTCACCACCACCAGCACCCGCCGATCGAGACCCCGGTCGTACAGGTCTTCAATCAGAGCCGACACCGCCTGATCGAATGTTGGCATCCGATGCTGATAGGCTTCGAAAATGTGTTGGTTCACGGCATGGTCGTCCCAATTCTGAACCCGACCACACAGGGGGCCATCGAACTCGGTGGCCACCACGTCGACCCCGGCTTCGACCAGTCGCCGGGCCAACAGGCACTGCTGCCCCCAGGCATTCCGGCCATAGCGGTCCCGCAGGGTGGGCGACTCCTGACTGAGATCAAACGCCCGTTGTGCCGAAGGGCTGGTCAGCAGGCCCAGAGCCTGCTTCTGAAAACCATCGATGGCATCCATCGTCCCCTTCAAATCCACGGTCCGAACCAGCCGGTCGAGCCCGGCTTTCAGTTCCATGCGCCGGGCCAATTGCGGCTGTGCCTCGGGAGACATCCCGATGTTCGGGACCCGGAAGTCGGGAGTGCTGGGATCGCCCAGCACCCGGAAGGGCTCGCACGAAGATCCCAAATACCCCGGGCCCGCAATGGTGAAGTTGTCGTAGTTATCGACCGGGTTCACCGCCACATAATTGGGGATCGCCCGGTTCGCATCGCGTCTCAGGTGACTGACAATCGACATCCAGTCGGGAAACACAGGAAACAGCTTGTCGGCAGCGTCGGGATCGCCACCCAGCACCTGCAAGGATCCGGAAGGATGTCCGCCCCCCGTATGGGCCACGGAACGCAGCAGCGTGTAGCGATCGGCACACTGGGAAAGTCGCGGCAACAGTTCCCCCACCTGGATCCCGGGAACATTTGTGTCGATCACTCCGAAGGGGCCGCGAAACTCGAGCGGGGCCTGGGGTTTGCAATCGAACGTTTCCAGGTGACTCTGACCACCGCGCAGCCAGACCAGAATAATCGCCGTCTGCTCGGAAGAAGCCGGCGACGACTCGGCCCGACGTCGCAGCAGATCGGCCAGGGAGAGTGAGGAAAAACCGGTCAGTCCCGCCCGCAGCAATTCGCGGCGGGGCGTGGCACCACGCATCATTTCAAGCATCGCTGCTGACCTGTAAAGGATGATTGGCTGCCGCTGGGCATCCGGGTTTCACCAGTGACGGGTGGCGGGTTGGCCAAAGGGTTGGAACGACGAGGACACTGCGTCTGCGACCGCACTGCGGAACACCACCCAGGAACACCACCGAGGAACACCACGGACCCGCCGAAGCCATGTGGTCGATGTGCAGTGCGGTTCAATCCCACCACCAAGACGCGGAACCCGCCAGACGTTCGGCAAGGTCGAAACTGGCCCGGCGCTTCTTCGCCGCTTCACCCCCTTCGTCCTTGCGATACTCCATGGTTCGCATGACTTGGTCGGGGTGAATCACCACACCCCCTCCCACTTGGGCGATGAACAGACCGCGGTTGGCTTGCTTGTAGTTGCTGATGCTGGCAATTTGCCGGGGGACCGGTTGGCGGTCGGTGGGGGCGGCCTCTTCATCGAGAAACAAACCGGGTGTCCAGCCGACCCGGGTGGGCAGGTTTTCTTTGCGGAACAGTGCGGCGAGCACTGCGAGATCGATCGCATTCTGCAGTTCGGCAAAAATGGGTGCCGCGGCTGCAATCTCTTCGTATCGGTCGGTGAACTGCTGGGCAAATTTCTGGGCCGAGACGTGGGTGAACGGGGCGTCGACGCGTTGGCCGGTGGGAGAGACCAGTTCCTCCTGAGACATCAACTGCACCCGCTGACCGGCCAACTGAAAGGCCAGACCATCATCACTGCGCACGAAGGGATCGTACAGCGGTGTAAACCACCATCTCTGCATCGAGTTCTCATTCTTCTGAACCAGATCCAGGTGACTGCGGAACCCCTTGACCGGGGGAGGCTCGACATCGATCGAGAGCCGTTTCATGCGAATGTCGGCTTCGACCAGCATGCGGGCGAAATGCGATTCGGCCGGCACCCCCGCAACCGAGATGGTCTGCAGGCCCAGGATCTCCCCCAGTTTCGCAAATTTGGCCTTCGCCTGATCGGGGGGCAGAGCGCCGCTGGTCGCCGCCAGAAATCTCTGAAGTCGGGCGAGAGATTCGGGAGTGGGATCGATCGAACAGCGAATTTGACCGCTCCCCTGTTGTTGGGATCGCAGGGCCACCAGCAGATCATCCAATCGCAAGGCGGGCCGTTTCGAAACGACACCCAGAGCACGTCCCGTGGGATCCACCAGAAAGCCCTCGGCCGGACCGGCGATGACCAAGTCGTGGCTCTCGGGATCGGCGAACACGTAATCGATCCGCTGCAGGCCGGCCAGAAACTGCATCTCCGCAGGCACCCGTTGTTTTTTCTCAGCGTATTCGGCGCACGCCTGCTCGAGTTTGACCAGCGAGACTTTGCGCAGGGTGGTGGTGCGGACCACTTCGGCGTGAAGGTCACGGGCCGCCATTTCTTCGCGCCGTTTGGCGGTGAGTCTACCGCTGGGGTCACGCAGAAAAACCGGTTTGACGACTCCCTGGGCATCCACCAGGATCCCCCCCGCTCCTTGCTGGCCCCCCTGCTGTCCGCCCTGTTGTCCCCCTTGTTGGCCTCCCTGCTGGCCACCTCCAAAACCACCCCCTTGTCCGCCGCCGAACTGGGCCTGCGACGGGGCGACCAGCCCGAAGAGCAACAGCAACCCGCTGGAAACCGTCAGCAGGTGCCGAATCAGTTGACTCTGGCTCAACAACCGGGGGGCAGGCATCAGAGCAAACTCCGGGCGAAAACACAGGGGCTGGAGGATGTTCCCGCGAGTCGTTCCACCCGCATCCCCCGTCCCAGCATGGTTGGCCGCCGCTGCGGGAACAGGCCATCGTCGCATTATACTCCCGATTGTCCGGAATCGACCACCGCCTCAATTCGATTCAAGAGCTTGTGCAGCAATCGCACATCGCGCGTTTCGAGCGCCATCCGGCTGAGAACCCGACGAAAACGGGCGAGATAACTCTCCATCGACGTCGCGGGGCGCGTGTCGAGCAGTACGAGAATCTCTTCCAGACGACGGTAGAAGTTCTGCATCTCGGAATGGCTGACCAGGTTCCAATGGAATTCACGCTGGTCGGGAAGCAGCGACGCGTCGTGCAGGGTGGTGGCGTACACCAGCACCGCTTGTGCCAGATTCAGCGAATGATTTTCGCGGGCACAGGGAATGGTCGACTGGATCGAGCAGAGCGCCAGTTCCGGATTCGTCAGTCCAGACGATTCGCGGCCGAAGACAATCGCGGCTGGTTGGGAGGGGGCCCGCTCGCGGATCTGGCTGACAGCCTCGCCGGGAAGAAAGACGGGGTAAGCCACCCGCCGGTGCCGCCGCGTGGTGCCGACGGAGAAGACAGTCCCGGCGAGCGCCTCCTCCAGCGTGTCGACTACCGTCAGGTGGTCGATCACAGTCGAGGCGGCATGCGCCAGCCAGTAGGCCTCTTCAGCGCGGGGGTCGCAGGCGGGTTTGACCACCACCAGTTGCTCCATCCCCATGGTCCAAAGCGCCCGGGCTGCCGACCCCACGTTTCCCGCATGCTCAGGCTCGACCAAGACCATCCGCACATTGGCCGGAAACTGACCTGTCGCCGCGTCTTGGTCCATCACAGCGATTTCTTGAGCAGCTTCGACAGCCGGGAGTGTCGGTGGTCAAACGCTTCTTCGAGCTGATCGAGGACCCGGTCTTTCGTGACCAGGAGTCCCAGGATGCCCCCCGGTGGCTCAAAATCGATCTGGTCGATCAGCACCGTTTCGCCCTGACTGTTGGTTTCGAAGAGGTGCTCGTGGACCCAGCTTTTGAAGAGCCCGACCACCTGCCGCTCTGTCACCTGGGAATGTTCGACCACCCGGGTGATTTCATGTTCCCCCTCGCGGATCTGGCCGAATCCCTGGACCCGAAACCGCAGCCGGCTCCCCGGGACCACAATCTCGGGGGCATCGAGGAAGTGCAGTCCCAGTTGGGGAGGGCTGATCAAGGCCACGTTGGCGGGGCGCAGCAGAAACTCAAACGCCTCCCGTTGCGAGCAGGGGAGAGTGAAGCGGGCTTCGAAAACAGCCATGGCCAGCCAGCCATTCGAGAAGGAGAATCGACCGCGTCCGGAGCCCCAACCGGCTGCCGACCGCCGCGGTTTTCAAACGCGAATCCTAGCGGGAACTCCCCAAACTTGCGACGATTGCCTGATGCCTGATTTCCCGCCGGAATTGCTGACGAAGTGCTGGTTTCTGGCTGGCCCGACCGCCTCGGGCAAGACAGCCACCTCCCTCGAGCTGGCCGAACGCCTCGGAGCGGAAATTCTGGCCCTGGATTCGATGACCCTGTATCGGGGGATGGACATTGGCACCGCCAAACCCTCGACCGCCGAGCGCGCCCGCATCCCGCATCATCTCTTGGATTTGCTGGATCCTGCTCTGGAGTTCAGTCTGGCCGATTATGTGGCTGCGGCGACTGTGGCGACCCGGCAGATTCTGGAACGTGGCAGGGTGCCGTTGTTCGTCGGGGGGACGGGGCTGTACCTGCGGGGATTGTTGCGTGGGGTTTTCGAGGGCCCCGCAGCCGACTGGACGTTGCGGAGGGAACTCGAGCAGTTCGCCCGCGACTCGGGAGAGGTGGCGCTGCATGCCCGGTTGGCGGAGGTCGATCCTCGGCTGGCGGCCCGGCTGCCCCCCGCCGATGTGCGCCGCGTCATTCGCGGCATTGAGGTGTTCGTGCAGACCGGGCAGCCCCTTTCGAACCAACAGCAGCAAGGGCCGCGTCCCCCGGAGGAACGGCCGGTCGCCACACTGTGGCTGCACCCGCCGCGCGAATGGCTGAACCAGCGGATCAATACCCGGGTCGACGACATGTTCACCACTGGGCTGGTGGCCGAAGCGCAGGCTCTGGCGGCACGACCGGGGGGACTGGGGCGGACGGCCCGCCAGGCCCTGGGGTATCGCGAGGTGCTCGACGCACTCGAGCGGGGAACTTCGGCGGAAGCCACCCGGGAACTCATCCAGTTGCGGACACGGCAGTTTGCCAAACGGCAACATACGTGGTTCCGCAACCTGGAGGAGTGTCGGGAAGTCGCGATGACCGGGACCGAATCACCCGGAGAGTTGGCCGACCGCTGCCTGGAAGTGGCTCGAGCCTGAAGCGCGGCCCGACTCTTCACGACTTAGCCGGTCGGTTGCTTGGCGGGGTCGAGGTAAATGAAGTTCTTTCCGAGGCGGCCGCCGTAATTGCCGGCGGAAATCCGCATCAAGCCCGGGGTGTCGACCGCAGCCCGGATCGCGGCTTGTGTCGCCTCGACGATGGTGGGCAAATCGCGACCGTTGATGATGATTTCCATCACCGACTGAACCCCCGGAGGGAGCCCCGCCTGGTCACCCAGTTTCTGTTGCAGTGTGGGACAGAACTTTTCGTAGGTGCTGGCGATCGAGAACTTGTAACGGCTCCCCGCCTTCGAGCCACTGGAGGCGATGCCTCCCGGAAAGGGAAGGATGACGCCGGGGATCTTCGATGCGGCCGCCGCACCGCGCTCAGCCGCCAACAGGGCCGAATCGACACTGTCACCCAGAAACCACAGATTGCCCCCCATCAGCCCGTCTCGGAACCCGAACCGCCGGTCGAGAATGAACTCGCCGCCGAGGATGGGGATCACCCAGACTTTTCGACCGTGCCGCTCTTCGCGTGTCTGCCAGCCATCGCCGAAATACGCGATCTTTCGTCCCAGCTTGAAGTACGGGTCCGAGTCGATCAGGTTGAAGACCGAACAGGTGGCACAGGTCAGCACGTTCTGGCTGATCCTCACCAGCAGCGAACGCTCGAGCGCTGGTTCCCGATCTTTGCGGAATCGGGGGACATGGATCTGCACGATCGCACCTGGACGGCCGTCGGGGGTGACAAACGACTCATCTCCTCCCGGCCCCACGTAGCGGTCGAGACCGGCTTCACAATCGCACAGAATGGTGCTGGAGGCGTTCCCCGTGCAGGCGTGCACGGCATGGTCCAGCCACCGTCGATCGCGGGCGGTGATCAGAAACTCGGCGTGGATGCTGCGGAACGCCTCGGCATAGGTGTCGTCGACTCGCGGGCTGATCAGGCTCATGCGCGGGGCCGTCCCTTCCCGGTGTAGACACCCTTTTCCGTGATGATCTTGTCCATAAAGACATCGTGGCTCTGGGTGGGGATGTCGGGGAACAGTTGGCATTCAAACGCCAGTGCCACGAGGGGGGCATCGGGCCGGGCGTGCTCGAGCAGCTTGTCGTAATAGCCCTTGCCGTGACCCATGCGGGCCCCCTCCCGGGTAAAGGCCACGCCGGGAACCATCACGATGTCGAGCGACTTCACATCCACCCGGCGCTCGGGGAGGTTCCGCAACTCGGGCTTGGGCTCGAGGATCTTGTACATGCCGAGGGAGAGGTCATCCATCGATTCCAGCCGGAACAGTTCGAGCTCTCCCTGGTCATTGCACCAGGGAACCACGATGGTTTTGCGATGGGTCAGGGCGGTGGCCAGATCCTGACGGGTCCGCACCTCGGTCCGGACATCGACGTAAAACATCGCGGTTGTGGCGCGTTGATACTCGGGCAGCGCCATGAACCGGGCGCAGATTTCGCGACTCAGCTCGTCCTTGTTTTCCTGATCTTTGCGGTTGGCGTGGGCCTGTTCCCGAATCGCCTTCTTTTTCTCCTGGATTTCGGTCAAGGGGGCGTTCGCTTCAGCGGAGTTCATGAGGGGTTCCAACGCAGGATGGGTTGCCGGGCTGCCCGCACATCGTCGGGGCGGCTCACGGGCGTCGAATGGGGGGCTTGGTGCAATTGTCCGGGGTCATCACGGACGATGGTCCGCAACGCCTCCACGAACGCATCCAAGGTTCCTTTCGACTCGGTCTCCGTCGGCTCAATCATCAGGGCCTCGGCCACCACCAGTGGGAAGTACACCGTGGGGGCATGGAACCCATGATCGAGCAGACGCTTGGCCACATCCATGGCCGAAATGCCCCGCGACTCCTTCAACTCTTTCGCGGACGCCACAAACTCGTGCATGCACCGGTTCCCCTGGGGAACGGGCAGTAGGTCTTGCAGGCCCGCCAGCAGGTAATTGGCATTGAGCACCGCGTTCTCGCTCATCGCGCGGACCCCTTCCGGCCCCAACGTCCGGAGGTAGCAGTAACCCCGCACCAGGATCCCGACATTGCCGAAGAAGCTGCGGACCCGACCGATCGAGCGGGGGGGATTCACCAGCCGGTAGACGGCGGACCCGTCGGCGTTCTGCTGCCGCTCGATGATCGGACCTGGCAGGAACGGTCCCAAAAAGTCCCGCACCGCAATCGGGCCCGAACCCGGGCCGCCCGCCCCGTGCGGACCTGTGAAGGTCTTGTGCACGTTGTAATGCATCATGTCGCCCCCGAAGTCTCCGGGACGAGTGATGCCACAAATGGCATTCATGTTGGCCCCGTCGATATAGACCAGGCCTCCCACCGCGTGCACCAGCCGCGCCACCTCGGCAATGTCCT
The DNA here is from genome assembly GCA_046318755.1 of Planctomycetaceae bacterium. Lineage (GTDB taxonomy): Bacteria > Planctomycetota > Planctomycetia > Planctomycetales > Planctomycetaceae > UBA10511. Next base: position 5,943 of record JBKCTR010000432.1, on the reverse strand, counting down.
TTTCGAACATGCCCAGGGTGTTGGGGTTGGTCACCATGAAGACCGCAGTCCGCGAATCGAGCTGGGCCTGCAGTTCGGCCAGATCGACGAAACCGTCGGATCCCCCCTTCAGTTGAACACACTCGAACCCGGCCAAAGCGGCGCTGGCGGGATTGGTCCCGTGAGCGCTGGCCGGGAACAGCACCCGGGTGCGGTTCTCGCCCCGGCTCCGGAAATAGGCGCTGGCCGTGAGCAGGGCGGTAAACTCCCCCTGGGCCCCAGCGGCCGGCTGCAGGCTGACGGCGGGCAGTCCGGCAATTTCCCCCAGCATCTGCTGCATCGAGTAGAGCAGTTCCAACAGTCCCTGGGAGAGCTCGGGAACCTGCTGGGGATGCAGGTCGACAATCCCCGGCAGGCTGGCCAGGCGCTCGTTCCGCTTGGGATTGTACTTCATCGTACAACTTCCGAGCGGATAGAAGTGCGTGTCGACCGACATGTTCTTGGTCGACAGGTTGACGAAATGCCGGATGATGTCGGGCTCGCTGAGCTCGGGAAGTGGCGGGGGAGCCGCCGCCACAAATTCCGCGGGCAGCAGTTGCTCGACCGGAACTTCGGGCACGTCGCATGCCGGCAGCCGGGCCGCCCGTCGTCCAGGGCTCGACAACTCATTCAGGAGTTGGGTGGCCTGCATGTTGCGCATGATGTCTGCATCCTCGGGAAGTTGCGGAGAGTCAGCTCGCGAGCGCATCAACCAGGCGGTCGATCTGCGCTTTGGTTCTTTGTTCGGTGACGGCCACCAACAGGCATTCCGCAGGGGCCGGGAAGCCCGGAATGTCGTCCGCCGCGAGTGCCGGTCCCAGGTCGAAACCCGCCGTGCGGGCTTTGCTCACCAGAGCATCCACCCCACCGCGGCAGCGGAGCACGAACTCGTGGAAAAACGGTGCCCGTGTGGCCAGTTCGACGCCCGGCAGTGCGGCCAGGCGTCGGGCCGCGTAATGCGACTTCTGCAGGCAGAGGTTCGCGGTCTCCTGCAAGCCTTGCGGACCGAGCAGAGTCAGGAACACCGTCGCCCGCAGCGCCATCAGCCCCTGATTGGTGCAGATGTTGCTGGTGGCCTTGTCGCGACGGATGTGCTGTTCGCGGGCCTGCAGGTTCAGCACGAATGTCCTCCGACCCAACCGGTCAATTGTTTCGCCAATCAATCGCCCTGGCATCTTCCGCACGAATTCTTCCCGACAGGCCAGTACCCCCAGGTAGGGGCCGCCATATTGCAGGGGAATTCCGAGACTCTGGCCTTCGGCGACGGCGATATCGGCTCCCAAATCTCCCGGACGAGTCAAGACGCCCAGCGACAGAGGGGGCGAGCTGACGATCGCCAACGCCCCAACCTTGTGGGCCGCCGCGCACAAGTCCCGCGTCTGTTCCACGCAGCCCAGGTAATTCGGTGACTGCACCACCAGACAGGCCGTCGTGTCGTCCAGAACCCGGGCGACTTCGGTCACATCGGCCACACCGTCTGGAGTGGGGATGGTCACCAGTTCGCAATCAATTTGTCTCAGGTACGTCTGGCAGACCTGGCGGGCCTGGGGATGCACAGAACCCAGCACAACAACGCGGCGGTGTCGGTCGGTCACCCGCATGGCCATGAAGACCGCTTCGCTGACGGCTGTTCCTCCCTCGTACAGACTGGCATTCGCCACTTCGAGGCCCATCAGTTGGCAAATGAGCGACTGATACTCGAAGAATGCCTGCAGGCTCCCCTGGCTGGCCTCGGCCTGATAAGGGGGATAAGCGGTGTAAAATTCGCTGCGGGAGGCGATGGCATCGACCGCGGCTGGAATGAAGTGGTCGTACGCTCCACCCCCCAGGAAGCAGATTCGCTGCCCGACGCCTCCGTTTTTCGAGGCCAGTTCCCTCAGGTGGGATTCCAATTCCAGTTCCGTCAACGCGGGCGGAATCGCCAGCGGACGTTCCATTCTCAGCGGGGCCGGAATCTGGTCGAACAACTCGGCGACCGACGCGGCCCCAATCGCGTCCAGCATTTGCTGCCGTTCGCTGGGGGTGTTCACTAGGTAGGCCACACGGAGTCTCCGCGCAGAGGATGGTGGAACGACTGGCTTTTGAGAGAGCAGGTGAACGGATGCCAGAGGGCCGGAGCCCGCCGACAACGATCATCACAGGATTATTTGACACCCCACCCGAAATTTCAAACCATGCGGCCTGCGGATTTCTGATACCATCAGGACTCGCGCTCTCTGACACCCCATTTTCGCCCCGTTTTCCTCTGCCACTTCGAGGACGAGTGTCTGTATGCGATATCAGCACCCAGTGGGTCTGGCGTGGTTCCTGCTCGTCGTAACGACCAGCCCGTTCGCTTGGGCTGGCACCCTCCTGTCTCACCAGTACAGTCCGGGGGAGACCTTCACCTACGAACTGATCACCGACATTTCCACCACGGCCACGGAAACTGGTGGAGGGGAGGCCGGCAAAGGCAAGGCGAAACCAGCCGCCGCTGGTCGTCAAATCGATGAGAATCAGATTCAGGTTCTGACTCTCTCGGTGGCGGTCGAGAAGGTGACCGAAGAAGGGGTCGCCGACTTGAAACTAACGATCCGCCGCGTTCGCTCGGCCATGGATACTCCGACGCATGGACGGGTCGCCTTCGATACCGACCAGACCGAAACAGTCATTGATTCCAAAAACATACCCGCACAGCGTAATGCCGAGAACTGCCGCCAAATGGTGGGGATCAGTTGGAGCCTGCAACTCGATCGCTTAGGGAAAATCACCAGCCTGAAGCCCACGCCTGGGAAGGGAGGCAAACCGGGGCCGAATGGACAGCCTTTGCTGGGACCGGATGGCATGCGGGAGATTTCCAGCCAGTTTTTTACACCCCTCACCGACACGGAAGTGGAATCGGGGACCAGCTGGGTCAGGAAATCGGCCAACAAAACCCCGTATGGCAGCCTACGGGTCACCCACACCCTGAGCTGCGATCGGGTGGAAGCGGATGGGCGGCATCGGCTGAAGATCAAAGATCACTTCGAACCCCAAGTCGGTCCCCAGATTCCGCTGAAGGTGGAAATGTCCGATGGTGAGGGGGAGATCACTTTCGATGCCGTGCGGGGCCGGGCGATCGAGGGGGAAAACTCGCAGGAGCTCTCGATGCGAATCGAGCTGGGAGAGAAGAAATTGGACCAAAAGGTCCGCTCAAAACGCTCGTTCCGGTGGGTCGAGGAAACAGGCGGAGAAAAGGATCTGAAAATCGATCTCGGCCCCTCGCAAACCGAGGCGAAAGACCCCTGAAACGAATTCGGCTGGCGAAGCAACTGATGGACTGAACGGAGTGTCACCCGGGGGTGCTGGATTCAGGGAGAGGCCTGCTTCTGTGGGCAGCTCCCATGGAACTCCCACACTTGAGAGACCCCCCGGGTCCGGGTTGTTCCGATTTCGAGTCCCCCGTAAAATCTTGCGAGTTGGGCGATTCCCCGCCTGACTGGGGTCCATCTTCTCCTGTTTTGCAGCACAACGATCGACCATGGCCAAAGCCGGTTCCCGCAAGAAGCTTCCCAAGGAAGTGGCTGTCATCAACGCTGACAACTGCACGGGGTGTGAGGCCTGTTTGCAGGTCTGTCCCGTCGACTGCATCGTCAAAGTTCCGGGAGATTCGATCTCGGTTTTGCAGTCGTGGTGTGAAATCGATGTGGAGCGCTGTGTCGGCTGTGAGGTTTGCGTGCACATCCCCGGGAAGAAGAGCGATCCCTACGAATTGACCGTGTGCCCCTGGAATGCGATTGAGCTGGTTCCCACCGTCATGGTGGCCCAGGCCGTCGCCGCCAAGGGAGGTCCTCCCGAATACCTCGAGCAGCACTGGGATCGGCTGGTGGTTCCCGCCCAACGGATGGCCGAGTTGGCCGCCTCCAGTTAGCAGCCTGAATCTTCCCCAGCGACTCTCCCTTTGGTTTCGATCTTCCTCTCTGCATTCGCGGTCTCCCCGGGAAAACCACGATGTTGCCGCGTTGGCGGGTGCTGGTGACCGATCGGGCTTGGCCCGATCTACGGCTCGAGCAGGAGATCTTGGCACCCCTGGGCGTGGAGCTGTTTGAGCCTGCGGGAGTTTCCGAAGAACAGTTGGTGACGGCTGCTTCGCGAGCTGACGCAATCATCTGCAATTGGGCCCCTGTCACGCCCCGTGTTGTCGAGGCGGCGACCCAGTGCCGGGTCATTTGTCGCTCTGGCATCGGGCTCGACAACATCGCGATTTCCGCCGCCAGTGCCCGGGGGATCCCCGTCACCAACGTGCCTGACTATTGCGTCTCGGAAGTGGCCGACCACACCTTGGCATTGGTGCTGGCCGCTGCCCGGCGAGTCGCCTTCTTCCAGGTGCGGACCAAGCAGGGAGAGTATCGCTTGCAGGCGGCACCCCCGCCCGAACGCCTCGCGGGCAAGACGCTTGGATTGGTCGGTTTGGGGCGAATCGGTGCGGCGGTCGCCAGCCGGGCCCGGGCCTTTGGCATGCACATTCTTGGCTGTACCCGCTCTGGCAGTGATCATGGAGTGGGTTGCCCCGTTGTCACCTTGCCGCAGCTTCTCCGCGACTCCGACTTTGTCTCGCTGCATCTGCCGGCCACCGCGGCGAACCGGCATCTGATCGCGCGGACCCAATTTCAGCAGATGCGACCGACGGCCTGGCTGGTCAACACGTCGCGGGGCTCACTGGTCGATGAGCAGGCACTGTGGCAGGCCCTGCAGGAAAATCGCTTGGCCGGCGCGGCCCTCGACGTGTTCGATCCCGAACCTCCCGATCTCCAGCAACCGCTGTTTCGAGACGAGCGCATCATCATCACACCGCACGCCGCCTTTGTGTCTCCCCAGTCACTGGTCGAACTGCGCAACCGCGTGGCCCGGCAGGTGGCGGCCGTTCTCTCCGGGAATCGTCCCGAGAACATTGTCAATCCCGAGGCCGTTCCCGGCTGATTTCTCCCCCCGGCATCTGACCCGAGTTGTTCTTGCTTCCCCTTTTTTCGGCAGCTAACATCGCCACGTGACCGGTTGTCCCGGTCCACTGACTCTCCCGGCTCTGCGCTGTTCCCCATGCCCAAGTCGACCGATATCACCATTCTCGAGGCTCGCTGCACTTTCGAGCCCACTCCGTTCCGTTCCCCGCTGAAGTTCGGCGGGCGTGTCATGGATCGGGGGACCCTCATCAACATCGAGTTGACGGTCGAGACCCGCAACAAGCGCACCGAAGGGGGGTTCGGCAGCATGCCGGTGGCTCCCGTCTGGGCGTGGCCCTCCAGTGCGGTCACGGTCGAACAGGCCGAAGAGGCGATGAAAAAATTCGCCGAGGAGATCACCGAGCTCGCGGTCGACTTTCCGGATCATGCCCATCCGATTGACATCGCCGAGATGTTCGCGGGTGAGTACGAGCACCTGGCGAAGCAGTTGCAGCAGCGGCTCAAGCTCGCCGAACCCATGCCCTACCTGGCCCAACTGGTGGCGGCCAGTGCGTTGGACGCGGCCCTGCATGACGCCTACGGGCGGGTCCATGGAGAGAACAGCTACAATCTGCTCTCTTCGAAATACATGAATCACGACCTGTCTGAGTACCTCGACAAGTCGTTCAAAGGGGAATACCTCGACAAGTACACCCGTCGTGAGCCGACGGCGCGGCTGCCCCGGGCTCACCGGGTGGGCGCGCTCGACCCCCGATCTCCCGCCGATGTTCAGAAGAAGATCGGCGACGGCTTACCCGAGACGCTGGGGGAGTGGATCAAGTACAACGGCCTGACGCACCTGAAGATCAAGCTCAATGGCGATGACCTCGCATGGGATGTCGAACGAGTGCTGACGGTCGACCGGATCGCCTGCGAGGCGCAGGGGGCTCGGGGATGTGCGGTCTGGTTCTATTCGCTCGATTTCAATGAGAAGTGCGCGAACGTCTCGTACGTGCTGGAATTCCTC
>JBKCTR010000431.1:0-1521 GCA_046318755.1 Planctomycetaceae bacterium | reverse complement strand
GTCTTCGATCGAGGGACAGTAGCGCGGGCCAGTCGATTGGATCTGGCCACTGTACATGGGAGCCCGATGCAGGTTGGCCCGGATCACCTCGTGGACGGCCGGCGTGGTCTCGGTGAGGAAACAGTCGACCTGGGGCTGGTCGAGGCGCGTGGTCAGGAACGAGAACGGCTGCGGTTGTGCATCACCGGGCTGTGGTTCCAGTTGAGAGAAGTCGATCGTCCGGGCATTGAGGCGGGCGGGAGTTCCCGTCTTGAAGCGGGCCAGCTCGAAGCCCAGGCTGGCCAGGGTTTGGGAAAGCCCCTGAGTGGTCCCTTCCCCCGCCCGGCCCCCCGACGATTTCGCTTCGCCTGTGTGCATCACCGCCTGCAGAAAGGTCCCTGTGGTCAGGACGACGGCGCGACAGTGATAAATGGCGTTCCCCCGGACCTGAACGCCCCGGACTTGGCCCTCTTCCACCCACAGCGATTCCACCACCTCCTGCCGCAGGGTGAGCCCCGGTTGAGCCTCCACCCGCTGTTTCAGCCAGAATTGGTACGCCTTTTTGTCGGCCTGGGCCCGGGGGCTGTGCATGGCCGGACCTTTGGTCCGATTGAGCATGCGGAATTGGATTCCCGTGGCATCGATGGCCCGGCCCATTTCGCCCCCCAGGGCGTCGATCTCCCGGACCATCTGCCCCTTGGCGACACCCCCGATGGCGGGGTTGCAGCTCATGGCGGCCACCATGTCGCAACTCATGGTCCGCAGGGCGGTGCGGGCCCCCAGACGTGCGGCCGCGAGGGCGGCTTCGACGCCGGCGTGCCCGGCTCCCACCACAACCACATCAAAATCGTATCCGAAGAGACTCATGCAAAACGGCGGGGCTTGAAAGGCTGTCGGCCGACTCCCATACTTGGGCCACTTCTTGATTCTGTCCTCATTACCACTGGAAGGGAAGACCTCGATGGCTGACATTCGGAAGGGCGCTGTAACGCTCAAGGGAAATCCTGTCGACTTGGCCGGAACCCATCTCAAGGCGGGCGACCCCGTCCCCGCGTTCACCTTGCAGGGAGCCGATCTGCAAGACGCCACCCAGGCAAAGTTCGCCGGCAAGCCCTACATCATCACCACCATTCCTTCGCTCGACACGCCGGTCTGTCACAAGGAAACCAAGCTCTTCAACGACAAGGTCAAGGCCAACCCCGGCCTGCAGGTCCTGGCGGTGAGCATGGATCTCCCGTTCGGCCAGAAGCGGTGGTGCGGTGCCGAGGATGTCGCCAACGTCACCTGCCTCAGCGCCCACCGCTGCAGCAAGTTTGGTGAAGACTTCGGCGTGCTGATCAAGGGGGGCGTGCTCGATCGCTGCCTCGCCCGCGCCATCTTCGTGGTGGGGGCCGACGGCCTGCTGAAGCACGTCGAATACGTGCCGGAAATCGCCACCGAGCCCAACTACGACGTCGCTCTGGCCGCTGCCAAGTGAGTTCGCGTTCTGTCGTGGCGTTGATTTGAGTCGAGCGTGTCGGTTCCCGTGGGGATCGACACGCT
>JBKCTR010000430.1:0-5147 GCA_046318755.1 Planctomycetaceae bacterium | reverse complement strand
GGCGATGTTTCGATGCGTCCAAGTCGACACGGCAGTCCAACCCACCTCCCTCCCTGCGGTTCCTCAGGCATTTTGGGATCGACTGTCAGGATTGCTGCGTTGCAAAAAGTCGTCGCTGTACGGCACGACTGGCAGGATTGGTACAACCGGCCAAGTTACCCAGACGGTCTATCTTTTCTGTTTGGCGGACAGAGGTCTTTGGTAACGGATGGCAACAGACAGTTGCGGGAAAATTCGGTCCGCCAACAGCAACTGCTGGACGAAGGTGCGGGACGAAGGGCGATTACCAGCGGAAGATCCGGAGGGCGATTGTGAACGAGATCACACCCCAGGCGACCAGCGTCAGCACGGGGCGCCACAGCTCTCCCAGCGACAGTCCTTCGAGCATGACCCCCCGCAGGGCATCGTTCAGTGCGGTCAGTGGCAGCAACCGGATGAAGGGCTGCACGAGGGTGGGAAACCGGTCCGACGAAAAAAAGACTCCAGAGAGCACATACATCGGAAGCATGACCAGGTTGAGCAGCCCCGACGCGGTTTCCAGCGTGGTGGCCCGGCTGGCGATCAGCAGTCCCAAACCGGCAAAGGCGAACCCGCCCAGCAGAATGACTGCGCTCAGGCTGAACAGACTCCCTTGAATGCCCACGCCAAACATCAGCCAGCACAGACCCAACAAAGCGCAGATCTCCGGCAGCATGAACAGCAGCCGGCTGAGGATCACGCTCATCAGAAAATCCCGATGCCGAAGGGGAGTCGCCAGAAACCGCTTCAACAGTTTCTTGACCCGCATGTCGACCAGCACGAAGCCCACTCCAAACAGCCCACCCCCCATCAGATTGATCCCCAACAAACCGGGGACCAGAAAATCGATGTAGCGGGAACCCGCCTCCGACAGCTCGTGATCCACCAGCGGCGGAGGTGTGGCACCCCGTGCCTTCAGCAGCACGTTTTCAACCGCCTGCCGGGCAAAGAGGCTCTCGGCCCGACGCGGCTCTTGCCAGAGCTGCCAAGAGCCGGTGGCGGCGTTTGGGGTGTCTTCGGAAGGGGGCAGAATCACCAGGTCGGTCTTCCCATCGCGCAGCCGCCGGCGCCAACTGTCATCCGCGAGTTCTTGAACGGTGAACCGTCCATCGGCGGCCAGTGCCTCCCGCAGGTCAGTCGCCACCGACTGCTGGCCGCGGGAGACCAGGTCCACTGTGATTTGCGTTTTGGGCCGTTCCCGAAAGGCAATCCCCAGCGAGATCGCCATGATCAGGGGGAATCCATAGACCCAGAAGATGGCGGCCGGCTCACGGAAAAACTCCTTGATGCGGGCCCGGGTCAATTCGATCAGGGGGGTCAGTCGCTGACTCATGATGCAGACCGGTCTCCATCGCGCAGGTGCCGCCCCGTAAGCGTCACAAAAACATCTTCGAGTGTGGCGTGGCGGGTGGTCAGCGAAGACAACTCGCGCTGCGACTGCCGCGTATAATCCAACAGCGCGGGCAGCGCCCGGTGGGGTTCGGCCACCGACAGCGCCAGCCTCCCGTCCTCGTGCCAGACCTTGGTGACCGACGGCAATTGCGCCAGTTCCGCCTCGGGGGGCAGCGGACCCTGCCACGTGGGCTCCAGCACATGTTCGCTTCCCAACTGGGAAATCAACTGCCGCGGCGAGCCAAGCGCGATGATCTTCCCCTGGTCCACAATCGCCACCCGGTCACACAGCCGTTCCGCCTCATCCATGTAATGGGTCGTCAGCACCACCGTGCGACCGGCCGACTTGAACCCCGAGATCACCTCCCAGAGTTGTCGGCGCGACTGCGGATCGAGCCCCGTGGTGGGTTCATCGAGAAACAGGATTTCGGGATCTCCCACCAGCGCACAGGCGATCGCGAGGCGTTGCTTCTGACCTCCAGAAAGTTTGCCAAAACGGGCATTGACCTTTTCCTGCAGGGCGACCTGGGCGATGGCCTGTTCGGCGCTCAATCCCTGCGAGAAGAAACTGCGAAAGAGCCGGACGATCTCACCCACCGTCAGTTTTTCGGCCAGGTTCGTTTCCTGAAGAGAGACCCCGATCCGTTCGCGAATGGCCCGATCGTCATCGCCCCACCGCCGCCCGAGAATCTCCACATCCCCCGAGGTGGCGGTGGACAGTCCCTCGAGAATCTCCATCGTCGAGGTCTTGCCCGCCCCGTTGGGTCCCAGCAGACCGAAACATTCGCCGACAGGAATTTCCAGATCAATTCCCCTCACCGCCTCGACCGGGGGCTTTCCGGGATAGGTCTTCGTCAGTTGGCGACAACGGATGGCGAATGGCGAGGCCGTCATGGTTGCCCTTGCTGACGGCGAAACGCGGCGACCGCAAACAGAATCCACCCGGCGATCGAAATCATGCCCCCCAGAGGGACAATGCTCATCCCCACCCATCTCAGATTCCCCAGGGTGTAGGCGTAGAGTCCGCCGCTGAAGCCGGCGATTCCCAGCAACAGACAGATCCCCGCCGCCCCAATCCACTTCCGGTTCTGCGAGGTGGCCGAGAGCCCCAGGCCAATCAGCGCCAGGGCGTGGTACATCTGGTAGCGAGCCCCCGTGTCAAAGTCGGCGAGAAACTTCCGATCCAGCGGGATCTGCTCCACCACCTGGGGACCGTTCGCAGTACTGATTTTCTTGTCGAACATCTGCCCCGCGTACTTCTGGCGAAAATGGCCATCCAGTCCGTGGGCGGCGAACGCTCCACAGGCCACGGCGAGAGCTCCCAGAAGTGCTCCGCAGGCGATCCAAAATCGCGACCCGTTATCCACCACCACCTCTGCAGGTTCAAGAATTCCGAATTGTGACCCAAACCCAGACCGGCCCAGTCCGGCCGTGCCGATGATCCACGCCGCCTCCCGGCTCATCGTGATGCCGACGACTGACCCCCCGCCGACTTACTTCCCGCCGACTGACCTACTAGCGCCGATTTTATCGAGCCGCCTGGCATTGGCGTAGCGTCTCGCACACCCCCCCTCGGGGATCGGGGTGGGCATGTGCTACAACCAAGTGGGCCCGATCCGGCCCTCTTCCCTGCTGCCTGTTCCCTCTCTGAGCGTCCTTGGGCTGTGTTTGCGAATCCTCGATTCTTGGTGCTGCTGTACCTCGCGGCGATCGTGATCGCCAATCTGACCCTGGCCGCGTTCGGTCCGGCGGCTCTCTATTTCAATGCGTTCGTGTGGATTGGGCTCGATCTCTCGTGTCGGGACCGGCTCCATGACAGTTGGCGCCGCCAGGGGCTCGGTTGGAAAATGGGACTCCTGATCCTGGCCGGAAGTGGCCTCTCCTGGATGCTCAGTCCCGCGGCGGGTTGGATCGCCACGTCCTCGCTGGTGGCATTTGCCCTGGCCTCGACCTGCGACGCCCTCGTCTATCACCGGTTGCAGCGGTACCCCTATCTGGTCCGTAGCAACGGCAGCAATGTCGTGGGGGCGCTAATCGACAGCCTGGTGTTCCCCACCCTGGCGTTTGGAGACTTCAGTGTGGTCACCTCGTCGCTGCAGTTTGTCGCCAAATTCCTGGGGGGATTCGTGTGGTCCCTGCTGTTGAATCAGCGGCGGCGGAATGTCGGCGAAAGCGCCTGACAGCCACACCCGTACCCCGGTTTCCATCCCGCGCTCGGGAGGGGCGCTGGACGGAACATTCCCCGCCGCCGAAGATACGGAAAGCCGCCCGGAAGGGCCCGGCCACCCACCGGCAGCCCCAGCCGAAGCCCGACGTGCCGTGCCACGATTCGTCGGGTTGACAACACCTTCGGGCCAACCGGCACAAACACGTCTTTTCCACCGAGAGGATCGACATGACCACACGTCGCCGGCTGTTGGCCCAGGGACTGGCAAGTTGTGCGGCGGGCAGAGCCGCAGCGGCGACCGACCTGCGGGGCAGCGATCGGGAATCGACCCCGCCGGAGGGAAGAGAATGGCGCATCGGCGTCATTTCGGCACGGATTGAAGGCCAGCCCCAACCAGCGAATGGGCATACGTGGCACTTCGCGCAATACTTTCACCCCGAGATTTCACTCGCGGCCATCCGCCAGTACCAGGATCCCGGCAGCGTCACGATGTTCGAAAAGTATCTGCGGAATCCGCGCACCAACTTTGGCGTGCTGCCATTTCCCGACACGCGCATCACGCATTACTACGAGGCGGACGAGAAGATCGCCGCCCGGTTCTGCGAGGCGTTTCCGGGGGTTCAGGTGGCGACCTCGCTGGAGCAGATGGCGAAGGAGGTGGATGCCATTTACCTGGGAGACGCTTCGGGGCTGGGGGAAGATCATTTCGACCTCGTGGCTCCGGGACTCGAGCGGGGTTTGCCCACGTTTTGCGACAAGCCGATTGGTGGTTCCGTCGCCGGGACCCGGCGGATCCTCGACTTGGCCCGCCAGCACGCGGCCCCCCTGATGTCATCGAGCCTGTTTCGGCATCAATGGGGGATGGAAGAGGCCTTGCGACTGCGCGACTCCCGGGAATTCGGCTCACTGCAGTATGTCATTGCCAGCCTGGGAGGTGGCTACTCGGAACGGAGTTGGTCCATCTATGGCCAGCACCCCGCCTGGACGGTGATGACACTGTGCGGACCAGGAGTCGACAGTGTGAGTCTGTACGCCCGCGAGGCGACGGCCCATGCCCTGATCACCTGGCCCGACCGGATGCCGGCCGAGATCTGGTATGGCCGGCCCGACATTGCGCGCGACTACTGCTCGACGGCGGTGCATTTTGAACAGCGGCGGTTCGAATTCACCCCAGGCATCGAGGGGAATTTCTGGCTGGGACATCATTACGAGATGTTCAATATGGCACAGGCGTTTCGCCAGATGGTCCGGACCCGGCAGGAACCAGTGCCGCATCGGGAGATTCTCGAGGTGACCGCCATGATCCACGCCGGGTTGAAATCACTGCGCGAACAGAGCCGACTTGTCCCGCTGGCGGAAGTGATGGCCTGACAGGTGGAGTCTGATTTTTTTTGGTTCGTCGCCACGGCCGTGAGATAGGCCTCTGGCCTGTCGCGTGAAAAAAACACCGGATCGCTCCCCAAGGCGGTCGCTTCGCCCATTGCGAATGCTCGACCGACAAACCAAAAGGATTGTCGCCACGCTCCGTGGCATAGGCCTCTCGCCTCTCGCGAGAAAAAAACCACCGCAA
>JBKCTR010000429.1:0-3767 GCA_046318755.1 Planctomycetaceae bacterium | reverse complement strand
TACACTGCGGTCACGAATCTGACCCCGCCCACGAATGGCGTGAATCTGCTGTCAACCCAACTGACCGCGTTGTTGGAATCAACAGGTACTCCCACAGTGGCCACCAAATCGTGGGGGGCTGGTGTGATTCTGAGCGCTGATGATCTCATCTCCGCGACCGTTCCCCGAAACGTGATCCCAGACACTTACAACCTCACCGTGACGATGACGCAGACTTGGTCAACTGCGACCGCCGGGGTCACTGTCAGTTCCACAGCCTCTCATTTTCAGAACAACTCTGTCATCGTCACTTCCGCTGTGACCGCCACGACAACCACAACGGTCGCTTCCCCCGCCTCGGCAGTATATGGCTCGAACGCGACTTTGACCGCGACGATTTCGGGGAGTCCGAGCGTGGGAACGGTTCAGTTCTATGTCAATTCCATCATCCCCGCCAATGCGATCGGGTCGGCTGTCAACGTCACCAGCGGATCGGCATCTCTGACCATGAATCCACTTCTGACAGTTGGAACGTATACTCTTGTGGCAGCTTACTCGGGCGGCGCGGGCTTCCAATCCAGTTCGGGATCATCCTCAGCCAACGCATTCTCCGTGACCAAGGCGGCATTGACGGTCACTCCAACCGCCGGACAGTCGAAGCTCTATGGGGCCGGCGATCCCACCTTCCTCTATGGCGTCAGCGGACTGGTCAACAGCGACACCGCCGCCACCGCCATCACCGCTGGAGCGCTCGGTCGTGCCGCTGGTGAGACCGTCGCCGGGGGATCCTACAGCTACTCGCTCGGGTCCCTGGCCTCCGGCAATTACAGCGTCTCCCTGGGAGGTGCCAATACCTTCGCCATCACCAAGGCGGCCCTGACCGTCACGCCGACCGCCGGACAGTCCAAACTCGATGGGGCCGGCGATCCCACCTTCCTCTATGGCGTCAGCGGACTGGTCAACAGCGACACCGCCGCCACCGCCATCACCGGTGGAGCGCTTGCTCGTATCGCCGGTGAGAATGTTTCCGGGGACCCCTATCGCTACTCCCTCGGGTCTCTGACCTCTGGCAATTACAGTCTCTCCTTGGAAGGCTCCGATACGTTCGACATCACACCTGTGACAATCGCGGGTTCTTTCACGGCGGCTGACAAGAGTCTGGATGGCAGTACGGCGGCCACCGTCACTGGGCGATTCTTGACTGGTGTGCTCGGACTCGACGTCGTCAGCTTCACTGGTGGCACGGCAACTTTTGACACGGCGGCTGCTGGGAACAACAAAGTCGTTACGTTGACAGGGGCGACACTCACGGGAACGGATTCCGGCAACTACACGTTGAGTCCCGCAACAAGCTGGACAACAACGGCCGCGATCACGACGGTTGCGATCAATTTCCCCGAACGCTCTTCGGGAACCGTGGCGACTGTCGACACCGGCAGTCTGCCCTTTGCAGGGACGTACAGCTTCCAGGTCGTTGGGGGGGCCGACTCGAGTTTCTTCTCAGTCAATTCTTCCGGCCAATTGATTCTGAACTCCCCTCTGAATTTTGAGGTTCCGACAGATGCCGATGCCAATGGCATCTATCAGGTCAATGTCCAAGTCACCTCGACTACAGATCTTGTTGGTACGAACCTCTCCTTCGTGATCATCATCACGGACGTCAACGATCCCATGCGGATCACCTCGCCGCTCACGAAGACCGGCGCCCCCCCTCGTGTGTGGACCGAAGACAGTGGTGCGGGTGCGTTCGATCCCAGGATCTTGCTCGGCGATGAAGACGCGGTGCAGACTCCGGTCGACAACGGCCGCATTTGGATGTGGATTGGGGGTGGAGCCTCGGGAGATCGCCTGAATGTCTCGAGTGATACCAACGCCGCCGTCTATCGAGTCCGCTTGGAGGGGGTCGACCGCCTGGATCAGGTCTGGGTACGCGACGGTGTGGGGGTTGCGGGCAATTTGGTCTTGTTGGGAACCACGGTGAAGGATGCCTCCTTCGAAAGCAACACGGTGGATCTCCGACTGACCGCTGAGGCGACCCTCCCCCTGGTCCAGAAATTCCTGCGGAATGTGACCTTCGACAATCCCACCGGGGGCCCCGACTACAACCGCCGGGTCAGCATCAACCTGAAGATTTACGACAGTGAGGGAGGACGGAACGACGTCTATCTCTCTCCTCTGGAGATCGTCGCCCAGCCCGACGCTCCCGTGATCACCAGCGCCCAGGCCAGTCCGACCCTCTACACGGAGAATGCTTCCGCGATCCCGGTCGACGGAACGCTCTGGTTGACCGATCCCGACCGGCCCGCCAGTTGGGCCGGGTATGTGGTCACCGCGACCCTCGACAATCCGCAGCCCGGCGATCTGTTGTCGGTGGCGGGAGCCGTCGATAAAGCGGTCGCCGGATCCGATGGCACGATTTCGGATGGCAATGGCAACCAAATCGGTTCTTACGAGGTGCTCGCGGGTGGAACCCAGGTGAAACTCACCATGACGGGGGGAGGCGCCGCCCGACTGCTGCGACTGATCAACTTCCGTTCGACCAGCGAGAATCCCAACGACACCACAACCCGGGAGATCAAGATTGTGGTGGACGACGGCGTCCTCACAGCCAGCCAGTCGGCCTTTGTCAACGTGAAGCGTGTCAACGACGCCCCGGTCATTGCCCTTGGCGGCGGAACGCAGACCTTCAACGAAGACGCGGCGGCCGTCAATGTGTTGACGGGCTCGGCGACTGTCAGTGACGTGGATGATGCGAATTTCAACGGTGGCCGGCTGACGGTCGCCATCGTCAACACCGCGAATGCCTTGGCGACACTGGGAATTCGCAATGTCGGAACCAGCCCGGGCGCGAATCAAATCGGGCTGGATGGAGCCAACCTGCTCTGGGGCTCGGATGTGATCGGAACGGTCAGCATCCGACCCGAGTCGCTGGCCGTGACGTTCACCAGCAATCTGGCGACGGCCGAGGTGGTTGCGGCCGTGGCGTCCAACGTCACCCTGTTCACCTCGCGTCAAGCCGCTCCGGCCGCTCCGTTCCAACTGCGGTTCACGGTCTCTGATGGCGAGCTCTCGAGCCCGGCTGTCGACACCCTGGTCGCTTTCGCCGCGTCCAACGACGCGGTGCAGCTCACAGGCCCGACCGCGGCGGTCAGCTACACGGAAGGGATCGGAGCCGTCCGCCTCGGTGTGTCCATGACCATGGCGGACCCCGACCTCCCCGCCGCCGGCAGCCTCGGCGGCCGGTTGGTGACGGTCTCCCTCGCCAACGCGACCCTCCAGGACTCACTGGGAATCCTCAACCAGGGAACGGCGGCGGGCCAGATCAACGTCTCCGGCAACGATCTCTTCGCCGGCAACATCGCCATCGGCACGATCCTCAGCAACAGCCAGGTCGGCAACAATCTGGTGCTGCAGATCCAGTTGCAGGCGGGATGCACGCAGACATTCCTCACCAGCCTGTTGCGGTACGTCGTGCTGGTCAACACCAATCCGAATCCCTCAACCGTGTCTCGCACCGTCACCTGGACCGTCGACGATGATCCGAGCTTCGGCTCTTCCTCGTTCGACACCCGGGTGGCGATCGTTGCCGTCAACAGCGCCCCCAGCGTGATCACCTCGACCGAGGCGCAGCTCCCCTGGGCGCAGTACTCCGAGAATGGCGCAGTGGTGATTGTCGACAGCGGATTCTCGATCAGCGATGTCGACCTGAATTCGGTGAACAGTTCGTTCAATGGCGGCACGCTGCGGGTCCGGGTTTCTCAGGGAACCAGTTCCGACCGCCTGCAGAT
>JBKCTR010000428.1:0-2731 GCA_046318755.1 Planctomycetaceae bacterium | reverse complement strand
GAGAGACAGGAACCCGGCGAGGGTCACCAAGTCGACCTGAGCGTTGCGCAGGATTTCGAAGATGGCCCGGGAGAACTCCGCCACGTCGCTGAATGCGCGGCGTTCGATGACTTCGCAGCGCAGGCCCCGGGCCCGGGAGCGATCGACCCCCCGGCAGTCGGCCCGGCTGGCGATGACCACCGGGATCTCGGCCGCCAGGTCTCCGCGGTGCATCGCGTCGAGGAAATTCAGCAGTGTGGTTCCGCCGCCTGAAATCAAGACTGCCAGACGTACGGGGCGGGTCAACGGAGAAGTCACGGGGCGCAGCACCATCATGGATTCGGTCCGGGGCCTGGCTGGGAGAGGTCATCCAAGGCTTGGCGAAGCTCGGCCTCCGAAGGGGGCGGTTCCTGGGCCAACCCGCGGATCTGGCGTAGCACGGCCCGCTCTTGCTGCCGCCGCCGCTGCAGCAGGGCCAAGGCTCCCGCCAGCACACAGGCTGTTCCCACAGCCGCGCCGGCACCCAAGCGCTGCCACCATGGTTCGGCACGCCGGGGCGGGTTCCACTCCAGCCGCCCCGCCAGGATCAGGGGGGCGGACCAGCGGCCGGTCTCGGTGTCGGCCCGATAGGTCCAGAGCTTGTAGAAGTAGCCGGTGATCGTAATGAAGTCGATGGGACGGCGTGGTTCGGGTCGGGGCAGGTTGGGAGGAATCTCGGTGCAGACCACCACATAGGGGAACTGCATCGAATCTTCGGTAAAGAGGTGGGCCTGATAGAGTTGGGTCAGGCCCAGTTCGTTCTCCTCGGCCGCCATGGGGGTGAGATCGCGGATGTACCCGCGCAGTGTCACCGGTTGACCCCGCCAGCTATCGGGACGGGTGACCAAGTCGTAAAACAGGCGATATTGGCGTTTGCGGTTGGCACGATCGGAATGAAACTCGCTGTCAGCCAGAGTGAGGTTGTGGCTGGCAGCCTGTTGTTGTTCCGCGAGCCTTTCCCGGGCGCGTGCCAGAATCTGGTAATAGCTGCCGTGTTCTTCCGCACTGAACCCATTGGTGAGGTCGCTGATGCCGGTGAGCCATTCGGGGGGAATGGTGGCAGTGTGCTGGGGGAGTGCCAGTGGAGGCCGGGAGGGTTTACGGGGAGACTGCTGGGCTGCGGCCCAGGAGACTGCGCCCAGCAGCCATGCCGCCCACATCCAGACCGCGGCCAGCCATCCCGGCCAGGCACGCCCCAGGCGCGCTCGAGATGATCCCCGATTCCCGCATGAATGCGAAGGGCAATCGCAGCAACAGGTGTTGGTCACCGTCGGAGATCTGTGAGAGGCCAAGGAAGTGGACATCGCAGACAGGATTTTGGCGAGTGCCCCTCTCCGTGTCGAGTAACGCAAACCGAATCTCCTTGTCGCACAGCGAGTTGCGCCAAACCGCGACGTGAGCCGAGATTGACAGCCCCCGACCCATTCTTATAATTCCGCAGACTTTCGAGCACCCCACAGTGGATGTCTTCTTTCGCACACCCCTCAGTTTTCCCAGGATCGAACAACCATGGCGGGCGGCAGCACCCAGACCTTTACCGACGCGAATTTCCAACAAGAAGTGCTCGACAGCAGCATTCCCGTGCTGGTGGACTTCTGGGCTCCCTGGTGCGGACCCTGCAAGCAACTCGGTCCCACCATCGACGCCTTGGCCACCGAGTTCAGCGGTCAGGTGAAAGTGGGCAAAATCAACACCGACGAGAACCCGCAACACGCCAGTCAATATGGCATCAACGCCATTCCCGCCCTGCTGGTGTTCAAGGGGGGAAAGGTGGTCGACAAGGTGGTCGGACTGGTTCCCAAGGACAAGATTGCCAACAAGCTGAAGGACCAGCTCGCGAACTGACGCGGACCCCTGCACCCGGCCGCCCCCGCAGACGCTGGGGCGGTCGGCCAGTGGAATGGCACTCCCTCCCGTGGATCCGACAACCACGTTGAGGCATCGCCAGGGAAAGGACTCCAGGACTGAGCTCTCCAACTCCCCCTGTTGCCGATCAGGTGCCCTTCTCAGGCACGGTCGGCGACGGCTGCGCTGACGTCCGTTCAACTCCCCCGCCTGCGGAGCGGTTCGAACCCGGCGAAATCGCGAGTTCTACGACTGGCTTGGCGATTCCCAGTCCGCACTTTCCCATCGCCGCGGGCTCCCTTGCCACCGCCTCCCAGAACGTGGACATTGCGGAGGGTGATCTTGCCGCGAAGCCAAATTCTGGCGACTTGGCATCCCCGGAGATCGCTGAGGGTCGAGGCCCGGATTTCAACGGATCTTCGCTACGACCTGACTCGCCGCACGAGTCTGCCGCCGGGGACTCTGCCAGGGTCGAGCCGTCGACTTCCCTCGACTCCGTCAGTGCGGGCGAACGGGACAATCCCGCGGAATCGGAAACACCGCGCAGGCTCCAGCACGATCAACTTGCCTGGTACCTGAGCGAGCAGTATCTCGAACTCGATCGCCGCGAGCAGTTGCTACAGACACAGTTGGCGCAATTCGAGAATGAACGTCGGCAGTTCCGGCTGGTGGCAGGGCAGCGCGAACTGGAACTGGCCGAGCGTGAAGAAGCGGTCGAGCGGGAGCGGGCCGAGTTGGCTCAGCGGCACCAGCAGGTGACTGCGACCGAAGCGAGCCAACACGAACTGCAAATGGTGCTGTTGCGGGAACGCCGCGACTTGCAGGAAGAACGCGAGCAGTTCGCCGGAGACCAGGCGGCAATTCGGGC
>JBKCTR010000427.1:0-2971 GCA_046318755.1 Planctomycetaceae bacterium | reverse complement strand
GTCGCGCCGCTGGACAGGATGCCCCCACACACGCCGGGAAGTGGTCATCATCGCCGGGTACCTCTCAGGCGGGAAACTCACAAAACAGACACAACTCACGTTCGCGGGCGAGCCCACCAGCCGGGGGAGTCCGCACGCCGTTTCCACACGCTACTTACCCGCCGCACGCACCGCCACTGTCCCGAGAGCGTCCAGGCCAATCCCGCGCCCTGGGGGCGGTCCGCGCAAGCTGGACCCCCGCCCGTTCCGGGGACGACCCCCGTCCCCGGAACGCCGCGCGGTGACTCACTTACTTCAAGCTCACTCCGTCTGTTGAACCAGCCTCTCAGTACGCGTTCTCTTCCACACCCTCGCCGCCGTGCAGGCCGGTCGCCTCGGGAACCTTCTTCGTCTGGCGAATCTTCCGGTCCCGCACTTCGGTCTGGAACAACTCGATCGCCTGCGCCAGCGGAATGGTCTGCTGATGCTCGGGATCGAGACGGTCGCGGATGGTCACCGTCCCCTGCTCGGCCTCTTTCCCTCCCACCACCAGCATGTAGGGAATCAGTTCGAGCTGGGCGTCGCGGATCCTCGCGTTCACCTTCGAGCTGCGCAGGTCGGTCGTCGCCCGGAAGCCCCGCCCCTTCAGCGCCTGCTCGACCTGACCGGCATACTCGTTCTGCTTCTCGCTGATCGGCAGAATGCGGATCTGCTCGGGAGCCAGCCACAGCGGGAACGCCGCGGCGAAGTGCTCGATCAGCACCCCCACGAACCGCTCCATGCTGCCGAACGGCGCGCGGTGGATCATCACTGGACGATGCGCCCGGTTGTCGGCCCCGATGTATTCCAGTTGGAACCGCTCGGGCAGGTTGTAGTCGAGCTGCACCGTTCCCAGTTGCCACTCCCGGCCGATGCAGTCCTTCACCATGAAGTCGGCCTTTGGTCCGTAGAACGCCGCCTCCCCCGCGCGGGGCTCAAACGGCAACTGCAGATCGGTCAGCACCCGCCGCAGGCTCGCCTCGGCCCGCTGCCAGTTTTCTTCACTGCCGACGTACTTGTCGCTGCCGGGATCGCGCAGCGAGAGCTGCACCCGGTAGTTGTCGAGCCCCAGGCTGCCAAGCACGAACTGCACCAGCTTCACCGTTTCGAGAAACTCGTTCTCGACCTGGTCCGGAGTGCAGAACTGGTGGGCGTCGTCCTGGGTCAGCCCGCGCACCCGCAGCAGCCCATTCAGCTCGCCCGACTGCTCGTGGCGATACACCGTGCCAAACTCGGCCAGACGGACCGGCAACTCGCGGTAGCTGCGCTGCTGCGACTTGTAGATCTGCACGTGGTGCGGGCAGTTCATCGGCTTCAGCAGGTACCGTTCCTGCATCCCCTGCCAGCCCCGCAGCGCGGCCAGCTTCTCTTCGACCGAACCCCCGATCGGGTAGTTGTCGATCTTCACATCGAGAAACGGCGCGAACTCGAGAAACTTCCGTTCGTTGGCCGGGTTGAGCCCGTTGTCGGCCAGCAGCGTGATCCAGCGGTCGACCAGCGACCCGCCCGGATGCCCGAAGATCGGACTGAACTGCGAGTCGCGGTAGTAGGGAAAGTGCCCGCTGGTCTCGTACATCTCCACCCGCCCCACGTGGGGCGAATAGACCGGAGTGTAACCCCGGGCGATCAGCTCATGCTTGATGAACTCTTCGAGAGTCCCCCGGACGACCGCCCCCTTGGGCAGCCACAGCGCCAGCCCCGGCCCCACTTCCTGACTGATGTGAAACAGGTTGTGCTGCTTGCCCAACACGCGGTGATCGCGGCGCTTCGCCTCTTCGATCTGCGTGAGGTAGGCGTCGAGATCCTTCTGGCTGAAAAAGGCGGTGCCATACAGTCGCTGCAGCGTCCGACCGCTGGCGTCCCCCTTGAAGTGCGCCCCCGCCACCGACAGCAGCTTGAACGCCTTGATGCGCCCCGCGTCGGGAATGTGCGGCCCCCGGCACAAATCGACAAATTCCCCCTGGCGGTAGAAGCTCAGCGAGGCATGGTCGGCCAGCCCGGTCTGCAGGTGCTGCACCTTCAGCGCCTGACCCAGGTCGGCACACAGTTGCAGAGCCTCGCCCCGGGGCAGCTCGAAGCGGTCGAAGGTCTCGGCCTCGGCGATGATCTTCCCCATCTCGGCCTCGATTCGCGGGAAGTCTTCCTCGCGGATCGGGTCGGGCATGTCGAAGTCGTAGTAGAATCCGGTCGGCAGGGTGGGGCCGAAGGCGAGCCCGACTTGGGGAAAGAGCCGCATCACGGCCCGCGCCATGATATGGGCGGCCGAGTGCCGCATGACCGAGAGGGCTTCGGGATCGCGGTCGGTCAGCAGCTTGAGGGAGATGGGCTGGGTGGGATCGGTCCCGGCGGCTTCCGCACTTTCGACGAGGGGACGGCGGGAATCGACGACCTTGCCATTTACCACGGCGGCGACGACAGCCTTGGCGAGACGGGAGCCAATGCTTTCGGCGACGGCGAGAGGGGTCGAGTCGTCGGGGTAATCCTTGCGGGAACCATCAGGCAGCAGAACAGAGACCATGAGAGAGGCAATCCCTTTCGGGAGTCAGAAACAGGGCTCAGACGGTCCACCGGTACAAAGGGAGGAATCGCCGTCGGGGCCAAACGCTGGAACTTCATGATACCGCAGGCTCCGGCCGGGAAGGCAGGGTAGACGGGATCGGTCACGGGACCTCGCCGGTTGGGAGGGCCCCCGCAGAGTGGGGAAAGACACCATTCTTAGGGACAGGGTTCCCCAACAGGTGGGGGAGTGGTCGACCGGCAGCCGCACCGGAGCGAGAACCTTTCCAGGGTTCCCCAAAGTCACGGGGGTGGTCGGGGGATGGGGTGACGTTGCGGCATTCCGAGCGACGGGCCAGCGAGACCAGCCCCCCCCAATACCGCCCCCCAAACCGTCACGGAAGCATCGTCCGACCTGGTGGACAGAATTGAGCAGATGAGCCCGGCCCCCCATTCG
>JBKCTR010000426.1:0-2215 GCA_046318755.1 Planctomycetaceae bacterium | reverse complement strand
CGCGTACCCCGCCGGCAAGTTTCGCCTGCTGGGTCTGGTCCGCCAATTGCCCGGCCCCCCCCTGCGATTCCATCCCGACCTGCTCGCTCCCTGGCGCGATCAACAACGCCCCCAGGATCGGTGGATTGAGAGTGAACTCGGGTTCTCGCTCAATGACCCCCCCGCCCAATCCCCAGTCCAACCACAGGCCGAACGAGTCATTCGCCGCGAAGAGGACCTGTTCGAATTCGAACCCGAGACGCTCGCCTGGCTGGCCCGCATGACCGGGCAACCGGTGCTCCGCCAGCAGTCGGGGGAACAGGCCGCGCGCGACGTCGCCCAGCAGGTCAACCTGTTGCGGTTCCGCCGCCTGACACCACGTGAGATCCGGGACGGACTGATCCTGCGGCTGCGAAAAGCGTGGATTCGCCACCGCTGGGGTTGTTAGCCGCCGCCTCGATCCAACCACGGATGTGTTGCGATCCCAACGCCGGCGCGCGGGCTTCGACACGGCCCCCTCTCGTGCTGCCCCGGGGCCGGACAGCACTCAGCCGGGGCGCAGGGCAGGTACCGCCGGCACCCCCCAGGCACACCGCCAGAGACCCAACACCACATGCCCGCACGCCCGCCAGTGCCGATCGGCCAGCAGTGACACCCCCTCCCGCAGCACCGTCATCAGCCACAGCAGGTCGGCGAGGGGCCAGGCATGCCGCTGGCGGTAATAGTGACGGATGCTCTCCAGCTTCATCTGCCAACGCCAGGCGTCGGAACGTTGCCCCCGGGCAGCGTCCTCGATCGCATGCCAGCAGACGACCTGGCTGTCGCACCAGATCTGCCAACCGGCCCGCTGCAGCCGGTCGCACAGGTCGAGATCCTCCATATACATAAAAAACCCCGGATCAAAGAGCCCCACCTCCCGCAGGGCCGAACTTCGCAAGAGCAGGGCATGACCCCACGCGAAATCGACCTCGCGGGGAGTGTCTGAACCCGGCGTCTCCTCCCGGCCAATCCCGGGAATCCGCTGCCAAAGCGGCAACCAGCGTCGCCAGGCCCCGTTGTAAAGAATCCGCGGCCGGCCCCCGGGAGAGGCCGCCGGAGCCAGCGTCTTGCAGCCAATCCCCCCCGCACGGGGCCGTTCTTCAGCCAACGACACCATCGAGACCAGCGTCTTGGGCTCGAGCCGGGCATCCTGGTTGAGCAGCAGCACAAACTCGGCCCCCCGCGCCAAAGCCAGCTCAATCCCCCGGTTGCAAGCGATCCCAAATCCCCGATTTTCGGAATTTCGTAAAAACTCGACCCCGGGATACCGCCGCTGGGCCCGCTCAATCGAGCCGTCCAGCGAAGCATTGTCGATCACCAGCACGCACGTTACGGCGGGCTCGCACGCCCCCACCGAGGCGAGACACGCCTCGAGGTCGTCTCCCGCCTGGTAGGTCGGAATCACCAGGGCGACACGGGCAGTTGGGACAGCGTCGGACATCAGAAATCGGTCCGAACCGGCGGGCCAATGGGGTCTTGCAAACGGATCGACCGACGCGCCCCAGAAACCAGACCGTCAGCCACTGACCTCCCTGGAATCGCTGGTTCACCCTCGATCAACCGGCCCAAGCTTATCAGACAATTCCCCGGTTCCCAACAGTGCCGGAGAACCCCTGACCCCGGCGTCCGTCACAACCGATTTGTCTGGCATCCCAGACACCGGATGACAACAATCTTTCTTCCAACTCCCTGCTCAGCAGTGCCCCTCTTTCGTCCGGTGACGTCCGGGGGACACATCGGCTGGGGTCGGTGACGTCGGTGGCCCGGTCATTCTTCCACGCCGGAACCGGCTTCATCCCCCATCCCCGGAAGTCCAGTTCCACATCTCCCACTGGCTTCGGTCCCGTTCGACTGACGCTCCTCTTCTCTCCGGTCCCTTGCCTTTCTGGTTCCGCATGCAGCCCCTCATCCGTCTCAGCCTGTTCGCCCTGGCACTGGCCAGCCCGGCCTGGCTCCTGGCCGTCGACACCACCCCCCGCCCCACCCCCGTCACCCGCACCGAGATGAAGCGCCTGCTCGAAGACATGAAGCAGCGCACCCCCCGCATCTCGCTCCCGCCCCTCACCGCAGAGGAGCTGCAAGCGACCGAGAAAGAACCCAACGCCCGCGGCTACGAAAACCGCCTGCGCACCCTGTAACTGCCGGGCACCGAACTCCGCGGCTACATCAACTTCGGCGGCAGCCCCCCCCGCCGCCC